>JAUXGE010000413.1 GCA_030622435.1 Planctomycetota bacterium | reverse complement strand
GAGGCGCACCGTGCCGGCGGCTTTACCGCGGCGGTCGTCGCGCCGCGCAGCGGCATCCTCGGAGGCACAAGCGCGCTTGTGAGTCTGTCCGACCGACCGGTACGACGTTGCATCCTCATGCAGGACGTGGGTATGCACGGATCCTTCAAAACCGGGGAGGAGGGAGACTACCCGGAATCCCTGTTGGGGGTGTTCGCCCAATTCAGGCAGGTGATGTTGGATGCGGGGTGGTACGTCAGGACACGCAAGTACAGTGAGCGCCACCCGACGACGGCGGCACGCGCTCCGATCGACCCAGCACTGGAAGCGCTTCAGCCACTGCGGGCCAGGCAGCAACCCCTCGTCTTCGAGGCGAACAGCGAAAACGAAATCCGCCGTGCGTTGAATCTCGCCGGCGAGTTCCAGCTCGATGTGGCCATCAGCGGGGCGAAGGAGGCATGGAAGGTCATCGACCGGATAAAGGCCGAGCACGTTCCGCTCGTCGTCAGCCTCGAGTTCGGCCGGGAGCCCGAGTACGGCAAGGTCGCAAGCAAGCCCGACGGAAAAGTGGGAGCCAAGGGGGAGGGCAAACGCGAAACCCCGCCAAGCACGATTTACGAACCACTTCGGCTTCGAAAGGAGCGTCGTCGACTCTGGGAGGAGCAGGTGGCGAATGTGATCCGGCTGCACGAGGCCGGCGTGCCATTCGCCCTTCGGACCGGCGATTTCGAGAAGCCGTCGGAATTCTGGAAGAACCTGCGACTGGTGATTCGGCGAGGACTGCCCGAAGAGGCGGCCGTGGCGGCACTGACGACGAACGCGGCGGCCATTCTCGAAATGCAGAATCAACTCGGAGCGATTCGTCGCGGGCGGCTTGCGAACCTCACATTGATGACAGGCCCCATCGCGGATGACAAGTCCAGGGTGAGGTTCGTGTTCATCGACGGGGAAAAGTTCGAGATCGAAGCCGGCGAGAATGCAAAAGGTGCTGAGGATTCATCCGAAAGACGCGCAGACAGTGTCACAAGCGAGGCACTAGGGGCGCAGAAGAACGGCTCCGCAGCGACATCCGGAACCATCGAGCCGGGTATGACGGACAGTACACCAGGCACACCGAGCGTGACCGATGTTGAGGGTCCGACCTGGGCGACAGAGATCAGGGCGGACCGCTTTCCCCAGGGACGAACCGGCGGCGATGTCTTCATCCGCAAGGCCACCATTCTACCGGTGACCTCGCCCCGGATCGAAAACGCCTCCATCCTGATCCGCAACGGCAAGATCGAAGCCTTGGGCACAAGTCTCCGATTCCCTGGCGATGTCACCGTGATCGACGGTACCGGCCTGTTCGTGATGCCGGGTATCATCGACTGCCACTCTCATATCGGCCTCGACGATATAAACGAGGGATCTGTGGCGATCTCTGCAGAGGTTCGAATCACGGACGTGATCAATCCGCAGAGTGTCAGCATCTACCGCGCTTTAGCCGGCGGCGTCACGGCACATCATGCGCTGCACGGGTCTAACAACCCGATCGGCGGACAGAACGCCATCGCCAAGTTGAAGTTTGGTCACGCTGTGTCCGGGATTCTCATGGACGATGCACCACCCACGATAAAATTCGCTCTTGGAGAGAACGTGACGTACGCAAACCGGCAGATGCTCTTGGGAAAGCGTTTTCCGAATACGCGTATGGGCGTCGAGGCCTTGATACGCGAGGCCTTCGAGGCGGGCAAGCAATATAGTAGTAAATGGGACGATTATGACCGCCGGACGAAGGGCGGTGAGGATGTTCCCCCACCGCGGCGCGACCTTCGCCTCGAGGCATTGTCAGATACGATCTCGGGAGACCTCACCGTTCATCCACATTGTTACAGGAGCGATGAGATTCTCCGGTTGCTTGCAGTGGCCGAGGATTACGGCTTCCGCATCGGAACCCTGCAACATGCCCTGGAAGGCTACCGGATCGCACCGGAAATCGCCCGGCATGGATGCGGCGCGTCGGTGTTCGCCAACCTGTGGGCCTACAAGATGGAAGCGTACGGCGCTATACCTCAGAATGCCGCGCTTATGACACAGCATGGCATCGCCGTGTCGGTCAACTCGGATTCCCCAAACCGCATTCGCTATTTGAACCAGGAAGCTGCAAAGTGCATCAAGTGGGGTGGGCTCGAAGAGACCGAAGCACTCGAACTCATCACGCTCAACCCCGCCCGGCAGATGCGGATCGACCATCGCGTCGGCAGCTTGGAAGTGGGTAAAGACGGCGATCTGGCGATCTTCAACGGCCATCCACTCAACACCTTCAGCAAGTGTGTAATGACGCTCATAGACGGTGAGATCTTCTTCCAGGACTTGCGGCCCGACCCTACCGAACCATGCGACGCAATGAATCCACCTGTGCACTTGGACCGCAGGATCCCGCCTACGCTACATCGCGCATACGCAGTTGTCGGAGCGACGGTCCATCCGATAAGCGGTCCTGTCATGAGAAACGCCAACGTCGTGATCATGGAGGACAAGATCCACGAGGTCGGACCTGACGCGGTCGTCCCACCCGGTGTGGGTGTCATTGATGGAAGTGGACTTCACGTCTACCCGGGGCTGATCGACGCAAGCAGCGTGCTGGGGTTGTTGGAGATATGGCAGGTGCGCGCGACGAGTGATGTGGCCGACACGGCCGCGTTCGCCCCACAACTGCGAGCGGTCAGTGCCATTCACCCACACAGCGAGCACATCCGAGTCGCTC
>JAUXGE010000218.1 GCA_030622435.1 Planctomycetota bacterium | reverse complement strand
CGCATGCTCGCGCCGATGAGCCGGAGGGGACGGTTCGCCACACGCGAATTCGCGCCGGTTTCGGCCGGACCATAGTTTCGGTCGGAACGTCACAGACACCCACCGACGTGCGTTCTGCCGACGGGGCCGTGGCTTCAACCAGTTACGCCCACCCGCGTCCGCGTCTCGTGGGCTTCTCTCCGCTTGTCGCCATTACGACATCTAACGAACGGAGCCACGACGATATCGACTATGAGCACGATCTCCAAGGTTCGTACGTCGGTGATCCACTCAACCCCGACGCCGATCCGGACTTCGTGATCGGGTATCTGGACAGTGGATCAGTGGTCGATCTGGCCGCTGGGTCGGCCAGAGACACCCTCGGATTGACCGGAGCGAATCTGACCAACAACTACATTCCGATCGGTGGCGTGGGTGGCACGGTCGATGCACAATTGAGCCAACCACTAGGTTTTTTTGCTGCGGGGCTGTCCGCCGTCGATGCCGACGGCCTGTTGGATTTTGGCGCCCTCGTCGGGCACTCGAACGTCTCCGGGCTGGCGGTTCCGCCGCTTCTGTGCGGAGGCGGCGAGGCCGTGTCGGCCATTATCGGTACGCCCTTCCTTGCGTTTTACAACACGGTGATCAATGTGGACACGCCGCTGGCGGTAACGGTCGGCGGCCAGACGTTCACGGGACCGGACGTGCAGATTCTTCAGCCGTATGAACCGCTGCCTGCGTACCCTTACGCTATTGCGGTGGAGTTCGGCGGGTTCATGCCCGCAACGACGGCCAGCTACTACCCAGTCGCCGATCCGGACGATTTGATCACTCCGGAGGTTCCGACCATGCTGTCCTGGGCTCCCATTTTCTTTCCGACCGGTGGGGCTTTCTTTGCGACGATTCAAGTTCTCGAAGGTGAGCCCGGACCGACCAACCCGGCTCAATCGATGCGCGTGATGGTCGACACCGGTGCCCAGAGTTCGATCATGAGCCCGGGGATGGCAGCGAACCTCGGGTTGCCAATGACCTCGGACTTTCCAGTCACCGTCTGTGGTGTGGGCGGGCTCGTCGAGGACGTGCCGGGCTACTACATCGACTACGTGAAGATCAACGCCTGGGGCGGCGCCTTGGAGTTCTCCCGGGTTCCTTTCGTCGTGATCGATCTGGAGTCACCGGAAGGTGGTCCACTCGACGGTATTCTCGGTATGAACTTCTTCTGGAATCGCAACATCGTCTTCGAACCGTCGCTGACCGGAAGCGGATTCTTCCACGTGTCCGACCCGATTCCCGTGGCCTACGGCGATACGGACGTGGACTTCGACGTGGACGACTCCGATGCCGCCTACTTCGTGTCCTGTCTCACGGCACCGGGTAGTGAGACGCTCGATCCCGAGTGCGATCACCTCGACGGCGATGAAGACTCCGACGTCGATCTGGCGGACGTCGCGCGGCTCCAACGGTGTTTCAGCGGTGCCGACTTCACCGCCGATCCCGCTTGCGGGCTGTAGGAACAAAGCCGTTACGGCCTTTTCAGCCCGACGACCCAACAGCAGATCAATTGCGCCAATGTGACAGACGAGATTCGCTCCGCTATCATCCATGCGGCGCGGTTTGCGCAACACCTTTTAGTGGAGGCGAAGGCTCATGGACGATTTCGCCAAGCTCGGCGTTGACGATTTCCTGGATCAAGTGGCCGACCGTACACCCACGCCGGGTGGCGGCGGAGTGACCGCTCTGGCCGGTGCGCTGGCGTGTGCCTTGGCACGGATGGTGGCCGCCTACTCCGTGAACAAGAAGACGGATCCCGGCGTCCGAACGCAGATCGAGGAGATGGGCACGCACCTCCACCGGGCCGACCAGCTACTCCGTGCCCTGATTACCCGGGACGCCGAAGCCTACGCAGCCATGACCGATGTCGGAGCGAAACGCAAAGCTCAATCCCCGCCGAGCCCGGCCGTGGAAACCGCCTACAGCAATGCGGTCCTTGCCGCGGCGGCCGTTCCGATGGAAATCGCCGCAGTCGCGTCCAACGCATTGGCCACCATGGACAAGGGCAAATCGGTTGCGAGCCGTTACATTCTCAGTGATCTTGCGATTGCAGCCATCCTGGCCGACGCAACAGCGCGGGCTTCCGCGTATACCGTCAGGGTGAACGCACGCGAGGTCGCCGACGCCAACACGAAGACGCGGCTGCTCGAGAATGTCGATGAGATCATCGGGCATTGCGCGGGCCATCGCGAATCGATCGAGGTGTTCGTGAGCGGTCAAATCGAGTAACCCACATCGATTGGCCGATAGACGGTCTGATGGACGATTCACACCATTGCCATCCCGATACTGACGGGCTCGAAACGTTCGGGTCCGCGAACACCATCCCCGCGAGTCTGCGCGGGCGACCCTGGATCGGCATCCGTTTCGACTGCTGTGGTACTTACACCCGGGTCTATCGCAACGCGGACGGGACGGCCTATCAGGGTCGATGCCCGTGCTGCCTGCGCACGGCGCGGCTTAGCGTCGGGCCGGGTGGAACCGATGCCCGGTTCTTCGTGGCAGAGTAGCGGTTACAGAATCCATTCGGGTTTCCAATTGGTCTGCCCGCGGGTGGGCCGATATAATCCTCACCCCAAGCAGCGTGCTGAGAGAGGACCGCATTATCATGTGGCACCGGCTTCCAGCCGGTGAGAAGGTGTGCTGGACACTCACGCCTCACTCTCTCGAACCGTCTGCGAGGTACGTGACGACCGATACCGGTCCAGAGTGTTTCTTGGTTTCGTGCAGCGGATCATGGGCATGGCACCTAACAGTACAGCGCAAGGTCGCCATAAACGCGTAGCGCAGGCATCTTGCCTGCATCGTAATCGCAGCTCGTGCAGGCTGGAAGCCTGCGCTACAAACGACCTTGCACTGCACTGCTAAGCGTGCAGACCGCCGCACGAACAGGGGAATCGCTTCGGCGTTTAGGACGAACCGGACTTGCTGAGCAAACTGCTGTTTCCCGTGGATCTGCCGACCTGGGCTCTGTTTGTCGAGCTGGTGTTGGCTGGAGCGGTCGTGGTCTTCGCGGGTGCCCGTTTCGCACGCCTAGCCGACACCATTGCCAAGCGGCTCAACCTCGGCAGCGGTTGGGTCGGGCTGATCATGCTCGCCACGGTCACCAGCCTGCCCGAGCTTGTCATGGGTGGGACGGCCACCTACATCGGGAACGTCGACCTGGCGATGGGTGGCATCCTGGGTAGCTGCTCGTTCAATATCACCATCATCGTTTTGCTCAATGCGCTGTGGGGCGGCGGATCGGTTCTGCGAGGCGTCAGTCCGCTGCACACGCTCACGAGTTCGTTCGGGCTCGCGCTGATCGGGCTGGCGCTACTGGGCTTCGTGTTGATGGACAAGTTCACGAGCAGTCCGCGCATGGCTCAGATCATCGAGCTGACCTGGGCTGGAGTGATCCTCGTGACCTACATCGGGTGCATGAGGCTTACTTACCGGTTCGAGCGAACGCAGGCCATCGAAGAGCACGCCGGAGGTGAGCGTCAGGGGATCGGCACTCCTCTGGCTGTCGAAGTGGCCGTGATGACCTTCATCCTCGTAGCGGCCTCGTGGTGGCTCGCCAAGCTGGGTGACGTACTCAGCACGCACGAGATCGAGTTGATCGGCCGACCGCTCGGTGCGACGTTCGTCGGTGCGTGCTTCCTGGCGCTGGCGACCTCGCTGCCGGAGATCACGACCAGCGTCGCCGCAGTACGCCTCGGAAACCTGAACCTCGCTTTGGGCAACATTTTCGGCTCGAACATGTTCAACATCTTCGTGATTCCGATGCTGAAGATCGTCTCGCTCGTGCGCGGCGATGAGATCATGCTTGTCGGTCAATCCTCGAACATCACGCAGAACCTGATTGCTGGGCTGTTAGCCATCCTCCTGACGACCATCGCCATCGCGAGCCTGGTGTACAAGAGCCGGCGCAAGCTGCTGCGCCGCTTCGGCTTCGACTCGATCCTGATCGCGCTGACCTACGTGATCGGCATGTTCTTCCTGCTGGCCCAGGGACCCTGATGGCGTTCCTCCTTGTGACTGCGTGCGGTCAAGGGGCATGTCCCGGTGGGGTGTTGCCGGGGCCGGGGCGTCGAAAGCGCACACGCTGGTTCTTCTGATCCACCGTAACCTCGAATTCCCGCAGCAGCCGACCGCCGATGTTGCCCGCCTTGTACTGCTTCATCGGCCCGAGATCGGCGAAGTCTATCGAGGGATTAGCAAACTCGTGCGGGCCGAGCTTCAATGTTCCGTCGAGCTTCGCGGCCCGAACCTCCGACTCGCCCGATGGTGTGCGAGCCATCCCGATGACTCTCGGCTTGCCCGTAAGCGGGAGCTTGGCCTGCATCTCGTTCAAGAGTGTAAGGAACCCGGGCGAGCCCGTATCGATGTGGGCTTTGACCGGGACACCCGCCGCCGTCAGGGTGAGCGTCACGCCGTAATCCTGCTCTTTGTCCGACGTGTAAGCCATGACTTCGCCGTCCGGGGCCGGCAGCTCGCCCGATTCGAGGATGACGCGCCGCCCGGGGAAGTCGAGCGTGAGTAGGCAGTCCTTGAAAAACGGCATGCCCAGAATGCCAAGCGGGGCGGCCATGGAGGCCGGCATGGCCCCATCGAGATCGGCCACGCCCGCGGGGATCGTGGAGAACTCGGCATCACCAATGGAGAGGTCGTCGAGTTCCACGGTGAGCATTCCCTTACCCAGATCAGGGACGGTCCCATCGCCGGGAATCTTGATTCCGAGTTGCTTGATGATCCCGTCATCCACGATCACCGGAACGGACGTGCCGAGATCGAGACAGAAACGAAAGGGACCTTTGCCGTTTATTTTGGCACTGACGACCGGTCTTGGTCCCCACATGTCCATGGGCACCGATACGGTCGGGCTGCGCAAAGTCGTCTTTTCGGGAGACTCTGAGGGCGCGGCGGGTGGCTCCGAGTGCGCGGGCTGTTGAATCAGAACGAGGGTTGACAGTGTGAGAGCCAGGAATCGAGTCGGCATTTGTCATCTCCTTTTGTTGTCCTCGAGGTTGCTATGCTCTCGAGTATAGCACAATAGTACGATTCGTACTATTATACGACGAACGGGATTCCTGCAACCTGTCAGGAATCGGGTCGGAAACACGGGCGCGGCCGTACGACCGGTGGTTCCGGTCTAGCTTCAGTGGAGATTACCATGTTGAGCGACCTGGAGCACGCGGTCCTGGGTATCGTCTGGATCGAGCAGCCGTGTACCGCTTACGCGGTCCGCGTGGTTTTCCAGAAGTCCCCCTCCGCGCACTGGAGCGGCAGCGCCGGGGCCATTTATCCGCTCATCCGGCGGCTGGAAAGGGATCGGCTGCTTCGATCCGCAGCGCGGCGCGGCGACAAGCGCGGGACTCGCCTGTACCGGTTGACGGACGGAGGCCTGGCTGCGTTGAAAGCGTGGCTGCGGCCTCCGTTGCCGCCGGTCTCGGGTCTGATAAACATGGATCCCCTACGAGTCCGGATCCGATTCCTGGGCGCGTTGCCCAAACGGGAACGGCGTGCCGTTGTTGGCGAGGCTCAGGACAAGTTGCGCGAGTTCCTGCCGCAAGTAAAGTCCGAAGTGCGGCAAGCTCGCACCAGCGGCGATACCCCTCAGTACCTCATTTCCCGCGGAGTGCTGATCAGCGTGCGTGCTCAATTGGCCTGGTTGGCCGAGGTTGGGCGGACGCTGTGACTGCGGACGCGCGAACTCGCTTGGCCAGCGCACCGTCGGGTCTGCGGACCCGACCTACCCGACTTCGCCGCCGAGAAGGGTACATTCTACTTTTTGCTCGCGTTCGGCCTTGCTCCGGTGAAGGTTGTGGGCATGTCGAGGACCGTGCGTGCGTCGGTGGGTGGGATCCGCTCCCACGTCATCTACCTAAGTATCTGAAGGCGAAGGGTCATAAAAAGTAGAATGTCCCCTTTTCTCCGTCGGCGACGATCAGCGCCCGGTCATGTCGATTACGTTCGTCCCTGGCTCGGGCTTGAACTCGAAGCGGGCGGGGTCCAGCTTGGGATTCAGCTTGATGTTGCTCAGTGTGACGGCCATGAGTGTGTCACCGGCCGTGTTCTGTCCGACCATCTTGATCATCATGCCCAGACTCTTGTCGAAATAGTACTTCGTGCTGCTGGACCCCTGAGGGACGGGCTGTTTTGGGGTCCCCTGGATGACGTAGGTCGGCACGCCATCGACCTTCTCGTCCGGAAGGAGCTTCAGTGTGTTCTCGCGTTTCAGGTCTGCCCAAAAGGCACTGCCCCCGGCGCGGCCCGCCGTCTGGCCGGGCTTGGTGCGTATGACTTGCTTCTGTCCCATCATCTCGTTGATAGTGTAGGCGTTCTCGCCATCGAAGGTGCTGACCACGTGCGACTCTGTGGTCTGGCCGCTGTGGCTCATGGTCATCTTGATATCGCTGCGGAACAGTTCTTTGCCGTCGTGCAGCATGAACTCCATCGTTCCGGCACTTTCCGCGCTCATGCCCGGCGCCATCTGCATCGTCATCTTCATGTCGGCGGATAGGGAGGTATGTTTCTGGAACTTCTCGGTGAGTGTTTTCTCGACGTTTTCGAGCGTCTCGGCCGACGCCGTTGCGACGGTGGCCAGGATTGCCAAGCAAGCCAAACGAGTCATGGGTATCCCCTTTTGTAGCAAGTCCGGGCGGGACTCGAATCGGCACACGCTTGCCGTTCGAGCCCGCGCACCGGGGTTTCTACTTCAGTGTCGAGTTGGAGGCAACCGGGGAGACGTTTTTTCCCGTGTTTGTTGTCCCTCAGTCTTCAACAAACCTGGGGCTCTCCTGCACCCACAATCAGTCCCCGGTATGAAAACCTGGGACGCCATGCTTGATTCTGGGATCCTGCATTGCCGGGACCTGATCCGGCAGGAGCGGTGTTCCACACTCAGGGCACCTCGGCTCGACCAACCCGGTGAGGTTGTAGTCACAGCGAATGCAAAAGCCCTTGGCACGTTTGCCGGATTGTCGCCATGGGCCAAGGAAGAACGCGACTAGGGGCCACGCCCAAAATAGAAACACTGGGTATGAAAGCGGCAGCACTAGCTGCGCCGAGACAACCTCGGTCGTCCGTAGACATTCTACATCCTCGTCTGAAAGGCCCATATACAAGTCGTAGTGATAATCCCGTTCGAGGTCCTGCTCCCAGCCGATTCCTGCAAACCGGAACTCTCGCTTGCTCGCCGTGCCAATCCCGCGGCGAGAGAAGTACCTAGCCGTCACCAAGCCGTCCCGCACGGTGAGATTGAACCGTGGAATCTCGAAGATAGATCCGGCTGACATCGAACGTGGTGGTCGCGATTCCAGGCTAGGCAACAGTCCGCACCACAAGATCCATCTTGTGCACTGAATGGCCGTCGATTTGTAGCTGACCACCCACAGGATCGTGGAAGCGGCACCGCCCAGGCAAAGGGCCGTCACGAGCGACCGCCGGATGATGCGACCTGCCACACCGGCTTTGTCATAGTCCGAGGGCCAAAGCACCTCGCGGAGAAGTATGCGTACGCGCCATGGCTGCTTCCTGAGGACACGGATAAAGAAAGCGAGACCTGCACTCAGGACTAGCGGGACGACGAACGTACAGCCCACCACCGAAGCATCGACCGTGGTTCCATCGTCGAGCCAATGAGTCCATTTGCCCCACGCTAGTCCCTTTGTGGGCACGTCCGACCACTGTCCTGCCAACTGATCCAGTGGCGTCTCGGCTGTGTACGACGCTACGAAATCAGCGACCAAATGAAGAACACGGATATTCCCGTCCGCTGTGGTCAGGAGGCATTTCGTGTCGTAGCCGTCCCAGACCCTGGCTTGAATCGGGTGGATGTAACTGACCGCGCCAACGCCGCCGAGACCGATGGCCAGGATCAGCAGGCCGAGTTGGACTCCTCGCCATGACACCAAGCAGGCTCCTCTCTTAACTGATTATATGTCCTGAGAGTCCTCCGGTGGCAATCGGAGAGATTGCGGATACGACCGACGGGCTTCCGAGGTGAAAGATACGGGGATTCCGGGTCCGGGGACGAGCATCCGCTGACGGCGCGGATGCTCTAAGGTCTCAAAAGCT
>JAUXGE010000187.1 GCA_030622435.1 Planctomycetota bacterium | reverse complement strand
GCGACTCCTTGTCGTAGTAGCGTGTCTCGGGGTCGCCCTCCGTGGGTATCATCGTAATCTTGTAGCAGGTCTTCCCGTCAATCACCTCCGTGCCGACGCATTCGGCCTTCTTGTAGAGCTCACGCCAGGCAGTTGCCGTATCGAAGGCGGCACCTCGCAGAATGACGGCTCGTTCCTCTTCCTCCTTGACCTGAGGTCCGGTCATCCTGTTAATCTCCCAGACCACGTTGCCGTCGGTTCCCCGTTCCATCTTCCCGAACATCTCAGCCTCGGATACCGCGTACATCTTGTTCGGTCTGGCGGTGTACAGCGTCATGCCGACCTTCAGACCTTGAGACGGGAACTCAATCGACATCTCGGCGACTCGGTTCTGAAGCTTGTCGTATGCTGCTTTGCCGCCTGTGACCTCGACGTATTTGTCGAGGATCGTTTCCGCCTTGGGCAAGTTCGCTTCCTGCGCGCGAGCAGCGCTCACGCCGGCAACAAAGACGAGTAGAACCATCGGCAGCGTAGCTCCGCTGAAGCGCAGCGGCGCGATCGAACGGCAGCAGGGTACGGATGTCGAAGTCAAACGGATCATGGCCTGTCAACCTCCCAGTAGAGTCTTCGGCGTTTGCTGATGTTAACGGCTATCGAGTGCGTTTTCGACACGCGGGTCTGACGCACGCGACTCGACATGCTACTCGTGATGTCGGATCCAGTCGATAGCGGCCACGCGCGCGGGATCTCCCCCTTCAGCAGCACTTGGCAAGTCGGGATCACTCCCTGGTCGGGAATCACGCCGACGCACTCGAGCACCATGCCGCAGCAAAGAAACGAACCATCAATCCGTGTCCAGAATAAAGAACTTGAATCCCGACTCGGCCTCGCCGGGCAGGGCATGCCCGCGGGTCCATTCTGTTGGCGCACTGGCCGGGAAGAAGTGCTTGATGTCATATTTGCGGAGCAGCTCCCGCCGGGTCTCCCAAGGTGTATCCGGGGCCAGCATGAGCTTCAGATCCGCCCGGCGCTCGTTCATGCCGGGAACCCCGAGACTGCCGGACTCCGGTGCCACAATGTAGCAGTCGTGAACGACAGTCAGCACCATGCCGGGCCATTCCTCCAACAGCACTGTCACCCCGGTGGGGATGTTCTTCTCGCAGAACGTCATGACGCGCGTCGTCTTGTCGAGGTAGTCATGCCGCTGGGCGCGTGGAGCAATGGCCTTGCTACAATACTGTTCCCACGTGTTGGGCCCTTTGCGCGGGGCAAACTTCATTCCCGCAAGCAGGACAAGGACACTGATGATCGTCCGATACGTCGCCCCCTCGAAACGCCAGGCGGACGTCAATCCCAGATACGGCAGCGACCGACGACGTCCTTTCAGCTCGGCCAGAGCAACGCGCAGGAACCATCCCGGCAGACCCAGGACCCAGCGCAGCCAACCGGTGCGTGTGACTGGCTCAACCAGAAACGCAACCGCCGCCGGGACGAGTCCGACGAAGCCGAGGTACAGAACCATGCCCATCCGACTGACAACCCACTTCTTCCCGAAGACGTCGATGGCAAAAGCGCACAGTGGAGGAACATAGAAGATCAGCGCTGCCGTGCCGGTAATCGCCAGCAGTACCGCCGCCTGTCTTCGTCGCGCACCGGCCAGAGAACAGACAATCCCCACGACAAGGCAGATGGAGGCAACGGTGGAACGCCGATCGCGTGGCCATCCCCAACCGTACCTCGGCCCCATGGATACACGGCGACCGCCGGACCTGTCGGTCGATGCCAGTGGCTTAGCCTTCGCAATGTCGACTGAAGCCTTAGGCGCCGCCTCCGCTTTCGCCCCCGAGTTCACCTCCGGCGACGATGCGGGGCTCGTGTTGGTTGTCGCGTTCGAGATCAAGAGAAACGGAAGCGCCGCCGTGAGGGCAACGGTACACGTCGCCAGGCGCCAGCGGCCGGGGCGTTTCAGGAGAATCTGCACGATGGCCGTCACCGCAAGCACCGGCCCCAGAGTGATCCCGGCAAACGCACCGTATAAACTGTGGACCTGCCCTACCACGAGCGATCCGACGACAAGCTTGACAGGCGACTTCCAGGTACACGGCGGTTGGCAGGCCCGCACGGCAAAGCCGATCATGAGCGGCAGGATCCACAGAGGTGCGAGCTTGTTGGGATAAACCAAAAAGTTCACAGGAGCGTGCGCCCCGATCGTGAAGATTGCCGCAACCCAGCCGACCCACCGGCGATCGAAAACGCTCCACGCCATGTAGTAGCAGCCTGAAGCCACGAGCAGCTTGCCCCATGGCAGACTCGCGAACCACACCCAAACATGGTGAACGCCCGTCAGTTGAGAGCACGCCGCGTACATCGCATGGACGAGGTTCGTATGGTAGATCGGAAAGAAGTGACCTCCGACAAAGGGATCGCTGTTGTTGAAACCGTGGTCGAGTAGCGTACGAATGCGTGCAAGATGTGTAACGGCGTCGCCCCCGACCAGGGCGCCTATCCGTGCTCCCATAACCGAATCCGCGACTACGATGACCAACTCGAACGTGATCGCACCGAGAATCAGCCGTCCGGTACCCCTCCACCAGCCGCGTCTCGTGAGCTCGAACAGTGAAGCAACGACCGACAGAACACAAGCCGCAGAGAAAACGGCGAGCGGTGCGTGGAGCACATAGCATGCGATCGATATGGGCGACAGCACCCCGAAGGTGAATAAGTAAGACAGGCCGACGATACCGAACAATCCCGACTCGAGATCATCGTCAAAGACGTGGCGCACCACCACGTAGCCGGGGAGAACCAAGGCCAACCAGAACAGAAGCGACGCATACATGAATCGTCATGGCTGGGCCTGAGCCCGCAGCCCCTTACGCCGACATGCCGCCTCATTCCGGCGGCCACCACACCCCACCGGTGACGGCCTCTCCGCACCTCGCTACGGTGGGTGGCACATGGCTATAGCCGCGGGGGAAACGAATCGCAGTGTCCTCCATCTTTGAAGGGGAGGACCACCCATCCGCGGACAACACCTCGAAACAGCCTTGACGGAACACTAGCAGGCCGTTGAAAAAGATGTGGCGCGGGCTTCCAGCCCGCGTTTTCACCGGCTGGAAACAGGTGCCATACGAGAAAGAAACCGTTTTTCAACAGGCTGCTAGCGCTGCGTTGCCAGCAAGGCCGCGTCGATGGCATACACCTCGACCCGGCGATTCGCCGCGCGATTCGCGGGGCCACTGTTCGGGACGCGCACCCGATACTCGCCACATGCACTGGCAACAAGCCGTTGCGGGGAAACCCCGCGATCACGCAAGTACCGGACTACGGCAAGTGCGCGCTCCGAGCTCAGCTGGTAGTTGTCGGTCCAACCACTTTTCTTTATTGGCGTGTTGTCAGTATGCCCGAAGACCAGGATTTCCTTGTCGCCGTACTCACCCTGGATAGCGCTGACGATCGCCTCGAGTACCCGGCGAGCCTCACTGCGGAGTTTGACCTTCCCCGGCTCGAACAGCACACCACCCTCGATCGCGATCATCGCTCCGCCGACGATGCGCGTCCAACCGGGAGCTACCTCCTGCGCCGGGGGTTGCTCCGCCAATCTCAGATTCAGGGCGTCGATCTCATCGAGCGCCTCGGCGAGCCGCTGATCCAGACCGTTCCGCTCGCTACCGAAGGCGTCCAGATCGCTATAGGCCTGGTTCAGACGCTCGGTCAGGTTGCGGTTGGTATCCTCCAGCATCGTGACCCGCAGCCGCTGCTGCTTGGTTGCACCGCACCCACCGGCAGCCAGTGCCAAGATCGCCACCAGAACCATCCATCGATTGACTTGCCCGTTCATCGTGCTTCTCCTTCCGCGCATAGGATTGTTTTTGCGCTACTCGTCTCCCACCCCATTATCTTCCGCAATCGCATGTTTGAGCTTCTCGTCCAGACGCCGTTCTCGATCATCCAAAGCAGCCGCGCGCCGACCCACCTCCTCCTTCGTCTGCTTGGCAGCTTGAAGCCGCTTGACCTCATGCAGGTCGCGCCACAGCCCCCATCCTAAAGAAAGCAGCCACCAACTCACCAGTGTGCCGGCCGCAGTGCAGAGCATCAACCACACGACGTTCACCGGCGTCTGAGCGTCGGTGAGCCAGAAGAACCAGACGGGGGCTGCGTTACCACGATTCCGGACCAGCACCAGCCCGATGCACAACACGACGACCAGAACAATGATCAGACGAACATAGACCCGAAGCTGCTTGAATGCAACACCCATCACGGGCCCTCCAAGATCGCTGCCGGTGTATCCCCCAGCAGCGTGTTTGTCACATAGACGGCCCGTGCGATCACGGGCCACCGGATCAGCGAATCGTAAAACACAACTACGATCAGAAACGACAACGCCAGCCACGGCCCCAACGGCATTGCCCGAGTCCGCTTGAACGGCAGCGACGCAACCCATCCGATCAGGGCAAGCACGCAGGTCAGGAAGAACCCAAGCACGACCACGGGCCAGCCCGCCACGCACCCAGTCGCCGCCATCAGGTGGATATCCCCCGAGCCGAACGCCTCCTTCCCGAATAAGATGGTAAAAACAATGCGAACCACCCATCCGAGCGCCCCCGCGATGATGTAACCGGCGGCAGCCGTCCCGAACCCCGCAAGGGGCATCCAATTTCGCAGGAATCCCGGGCCTCCGATATGCACCCGGTCGTGCAGAGCCTCGCTGAAACCGGTGGCGACCGCCCCACCGCCTGACATGATCCACCATCCCAAGCCAGCGGCCACGATCGCCGGAATCAACAAGCCGAACTCCCCAAGCACCATGCGCCGAGCCCCGTGCCGTTCCTGGTGAATCGCTTCCAGGATTTCCTGATCCGACGCCCGATCGACAGTGCTTTCGCCGACGGTCAGGAAGAAGAACAGAAGCAACGGGACGATCGCCCGAAGCATGTGACTGGTATTCATTCCACCTGATGCGTCTAAACCGAGCGCTGCCAGCATCGCCACCAGCAGCAGACTCATAGCCCAGCCACGGGTCCCAGAGGCTGACACGACAGTCGGCCCGGATGCCCAAGGCAGGAGCGAAACCCGTGTCTTCATGTGTTTTCCGGCCGAAGCCCTCGGGCCGGAACGACTCGCCGTCGGCTCCGTTGAATGCCGCGGATCTTCCGGGTCTGCCAGGCTTTGATGCTCATCGGAACATATGGAATCCCGAAACTCCGGCCCATCCTCGCCATCTGCCTCCTGTTCCTCCGGATCGTCGGGCACGTTGCATACTCGCAGGATCATTACAATCGCCAGGCCCAC
The DNA here is from genome assembly GCA_030622435.1 of Planctomycetota bacterium. Lineage (GTDB taxonomy): Bacteria > Planctomycetota > Phycisphaerae > UBA1845 > UBA1845. The sequence goes on along the minus strand of JAUXGE010000187.1, from coordinate 3,900 downwards.
GAGCGCCATAATGCTCATCACCGCCGTCGTATCGAAGGGCCTGATCCACTCGGTCGAGTGCCGCGGCGTCCACACGGTGTGCAGTATGAATCCCGCCGCGGTCGCGAGGTTCGTGAAGCGGATGTCAACCCAGTAATGCTCCATGTCTATGACGGCCATAGGCAGCAGGCAGGCGAACAGAATGACGTGGGCGAGGAAGACCGGCCAATCAGAATCCAGCCGGTCCGTCAGTCCGAACTCGCTCGTGCTCAGCCCTGCGCGGGATTGCCCGATGAAAAACGCATCAAGGAGCATCAACACGATCATCGCCATGGTTACCTCGATGACGATGTAACGCGAGGAGATGGGGAGACCGCAACGGCGGCAGTGACCGCGCAGCAGCAGGAAGCTGAGGATCGGGATGTTGTCGTACCAGGCGATGCGATGTTTGCACGACGGGCAAAACGACCACAGAGGATCCCGAAGTGACAGGTCTCGCGGCAGGCGGTAGATCACCGCGTTGAGAAAGCTCCCCAGGCACAATCCCAGAGCGGTCCAGAAGAAGAGCCACCACAGTGTTACGAATGTCGACAACGCGTCAGCTACCAATACTAATGGTGAATGCCACCCGAGACCGCATCCACGGATTATACCGGAGTCGGGGCGGGCGGCCATGGCTCAAAACGCACACGAGATGACTGGGGGGAAGTTCCGCTACAGGGCCTCGAGCTCCCGCGCGAACGTGCTGATGACGGATTCCGGTGTCGAGGCACCCGCCGTTACCCCGGCAACTTGTCTGCCTTCCACCATCACGGGTTCGAACTGGGCCCAGGTTTCGAGATGGTGTGTTTCACACCCGGCCTCCCGGCACAATCGGGCCAGCTCCCGTGTGTTCGCCGAGTGCAAACCGCCCAACACGAACATCACGTCCACCTCCCGCGCCAGTTCGATGGCTGCCTCCTGCCGACGCGTCACCTCCAGGCAGAGCGTGTTGACGATCTTCGCCTCGCGGTAGGGGTGTTTGAGGATTTTGGCGATCATGTCGGCCACGTGCTCCGGCGAGTGCGTCGTCTGTGCGAGGATCCCGAGCCGCCCGCGGGACGGCAGCACCTCGTCGAGGTCCGTATCCTGGTCGATCACCGTCACCTTCGGCGCATATCCGATCACTCCGCGCACCTCCGGATGATTCGGATCACCGATCATCACGACATGATATCCCTCGTCGTGCAACTGGCCGACGACATCCTGAGCCCGCTTTACCAAAACGCAGGTGGCGTCAACGATGGTCAGACCCCGATCCCTGGCGCGCTTGAGCGTCTCCGGCGGCTCGCCGTGAGAGCGAATCAACACGGCCTTGGACGCGTCGATCGTCTCCACGTCACCCGACTGATCGAGCCCGGCCTCCTCGAGCTGCCGAACCACCTGCTCGTTGTGGATCACAGGTCCGAGGGACACCACCTGTCCGGCCCCGTGTTCCTTGATCGCCGCCTCGGCGCGCGCGATCGCACCCTCGACACCGACACAGAAACCCCGTGAGCTGGCAAGCTTGACTTCCACTATCCGGAATCCTCTCCGACCAATCGTCGTTCGATACCGCGCGGTTGGGTGTCCCATTGCTTTAGCCGTGAGGGACGCTACACGAAAACCGGTAACCGTGGCAAGTGCGATGCCACCAAACCGAATCGGGTTCATATCGACAGCGATGACGCCTTCGAGCCGATCGGTTCACACCCGCACCTGCAGCAATTCGTCAAACCGCGTTGTAAAACGTCGAGAAAGTTTCTCCCGACGCATCCGCCACTGTGGCCGACGTCCGCACGAGGCAACGCGAATTGCATCATTACCGAACTGCCGATTGATGGCATCCACAGCCAGCATGAGTCGCACGGAGACATCCCGCTTGTCGTCGAACAAACCGAGTTGTGCCCGCCCCCTCGGTTCAATCTCGTCGAACATCACACCCACCTTGATATAGCGGTATCCGTCGCGGTAGATGCGACGAAGCAACTCCAGGGCGTGGCTCACGAAGATTCGAGTGTCGTTCGTGCCGGAAAGAAGAGAAATCTTCGCCGACTCGGCATGCTGCGGATTCTCGGTCTGAAACCGATTCGTCATGATGAACACCGTGATGACGCGGGCAACACCGTCCTGCATCCGGAGCCTCTCGGCCGCCCCCGTCGCATAGACCGAGACCGCCTCCTCCAGCTCCGACAGCGCCGTAACCGGCCTACCGAACGAACATGATTTTATCAGGCTCTTTTTCGACGGGGCCTCGAGTTCGCATTCGAAGCAGGGAATGCCACGAAGCTCATGCACCATTTTGAGACCGACAACCGTCATCCTGTCGAGCACCCACTTATCGTCGGCCTCTCGTAAGTCGAGAGCGCTCTCCATGCCGTTTCGTCTGAGCATCCGGGCATAACGACGCCCCACGCCCCATAGATCCCCGACTGCCGTCTTTCGCAACGCCTCCGTCTGCGAGTCTCTGTCCGCAAGAACCAACACGCCGGCATCGGTACGCTTCGCGTGCTTATTGGCCAACTTGGCCAGTGACTTGGATGGGGCGATGCCGACTGAAACCGGAATCCCCGTCCATCGCCTGACCACCTCCCGCAGGTGACGCCCATGGCCGGTCATGTCGGCGATACCGTCCAAGTCGAGAAAGGCCTCGTCAATGGAGTAATTCTCGACCACCGGGCAAAGCCGCCGCAAGGTCTCCATCACCCGTCGCGACATGTCGCCATAGAGCGTGTAATTCGAGGAACGTATCGCGACCCGGTGCTTTCTCAGGAGCGATTTGATTTGAAAAACCGGCTTTCCCATCAGGATGCCGAGGGCCTTCGCTTCCTCGCTCCGAGCAACTATGCATCCATCATTGTTGGACAGCACCACCACGGGGCGACCCCAAAGCGTCGGGTCAAATACTCGCTCGCACGAGACGTAGAAGTTGTTGCAGTCCACGAGAGCTATCATCACGGCATGGCATGAATCGAGTAGGTGACGACACCCCAAACCATGCACTCCCCCGGCGTGTCGATCGGTCCGTAGGAATCGTTTGCAGCGACCAACCTCACCCGGCCGTTTCGCGAGAAGAGGGTCTTCACCGTGAACTCGCCATCGACGACGGCCACGACCACATGCCCGTCCCGCGGCTCGATCGAGCGGTCCACCACAAGAAGGTCCCCGTCGAAGATGCCGACACCCAGCATGGATTCGCCGGAAGCTCGCACGAAAAAAGTGGCGGGAGGGTTCGTGATTAGATGCTCGTTGAGGTCGAGTGGACCCTCGGTATAGTCCTGTGCCGGCGAGGGATAGCCGGCCGCGACAGGGCAAAGAAAAAGCTCGCTGGTAGGGCGCCTGAACAAACGAACGAACCTCCGAATATATACCGAACACAATCCTAACAAAACCGCGAGGAGACTGCAAGGGCTTTGGATAACGCTGAGTCGATTTCGAACGTTTCGCACCGCCTGCCCACATGACCGTTCCACGCAATCTCGGACAATGGCCGACCGTGCCTGAAGCGAGTCAGCAACAGGCACATCGATATTATAGGACGTTCGCTGCTCGTGTGTTTCCAGCCGATGGCGTTCTCATGGGGCATAGCTAGCACCGCGTACGATGAACAGTACGACTATGGTCAAGCCCCGAGCCGCGTGCTTCAGCACGCGCGGACGTCCACACAGGCATCAGCCTGCGACCTTGTTAGAAGGCGTCAGGAAAGCCTCTTTCCGAACCGCGCCCGTAAGGAAGCGGCCAGGTTTGATTATGCACGCCCGGACGTCCACACAGGCGTCAACCTGCGGCCTTGTTAGAAGGCGTCAGGAAAGCCTCTTTCCGAACCGCGCCCGTAAGGAAGCGGACAGGTTTGATTATGCACGCGCGAACGTCCACACAGGCGTCAACCTGCGGTCTTGTTAG
>JAUXGE010000360.1 GCA_030622435.1 Planctomycetota bacterium | reverse complement strand
TGGGAACCATGGACACGGTCACGGACATGGAAACGCGGTCAGCGTGACGGATGCGGCCACGCCGTTCTTTGGTGATCTCTGCGATTGCCACCGCCGGCGGCGGGATGGAATCGACGACCTCGTGCTCTCATTCCGGACGAGGGACATGGTCAGGGAACTCGAGCTTTGCGGGATCGGCCCCAAGACGCCGGTGATGTTGACGGTGCGTGGGCAGCTTCTCGACGGAACGCCCTTCGATGCATCGGACTGCATTCTGACGATCGGCGGCCGGCCACCCGTCCCAGGTCGGATCTCGTCGCGGGATGGCAAGGACTGAGCGTACGAGGAACGACCGATGCAAGCCGATCCGACGACGCTACATTTGCCGCAGTTTACTTTCGAGCAGGCCTTCAACCTGAAGCTTCCGCCCGACTGAAGCCTCCGCGGATCGGCTACCTTCGGACAGGCCTCCAACCTGCAAACCGCGCGCGAGCCCATGGCGGGTCAACACCCCGACAAGTAGGGTCAACGACCCACCCTGCCAGAGCCTCGGCGTACTCTGCGACCTCAGCGGTTAATCAAGAATGCGGGACAGACTCCTGCGCGCAAGCACGCGCCGGGACGTCGCGCAACCGCCCGCTCCTTCACCAGGCTGTCGAAACAGTCTGACAGAGCATCACAAAACGGTACTTTCTGTTGCGATACCCTTCGGTATCGTCACCGAAACTACCCCTACACGGCCTGACGAAATATTCAAACGCGACCATTCCGACAGCCTGTCACAGTCGCGGTTCTGATAGGGAGCGCAGCTTATGGGGTCCGTGTCATTCTTCGCGTTCGAAGTCACCGAGACGGTAATCGTAGAAGAGCTTGGCTATGGCAACGGCCAGTCTGTTCGCCAGCTCCTTCGTGATATCGGCCCTCGTTCTTGCCAGACCCGCCTCACTCCCGGTCATGCTCACGGTGACGAGACGGCCCTGCGGGCTGGACGGCCAGACGCGCACGCGCGATCGCCTCTCCTTCTCCGTGGCGTCAATGACCTTGACGGTGACGGTAAAGTAGGCGGCCGTTGTGACCTCCTCCACCTGCTTGGTTGCGAGGAAGTCCTGCACCTCGATCCAGATGACCTGGTGTGCGCCTGCAAGCTCACCGATTTCGCGGCAGCCGCGCTTCTCGAAACCGGGCACGGAGTGGCGGAGACCGGCGAGCGTCTCGGCTGGAATGATCTTCCGGGCAGCCTCGTTTCTGAGCAACTCCTGCGCCAGGTCGTCGAACAGGTTCTTCATCGTCGGAGGCCAATCAACACGCTCCGACGCGTCGTCGATCAGAATCAATATCGGCTCCTCCGTAAGGAGGAACTTGGCCTCAATCTTCTGCCCCCGCCAGAACCCCATCACGTATAGCAGTTCGCCCCCCGAGTAGCAGCCGCCGGCCGGTACGATCATGGTGAGGATCAAAGCGAACCACAAGGAGCGCCCCGCGGAGCCGCCGCTTCGCAGGTTCCCATCCGATCTCGCGAACCAGTCGGTCAGCCCGATCGGTTGCTTCCGTTTACAGTTCCACGGTGTAATCATAGAACTTCCTCGCGACGTGTTCGGCGAATGCGCGGTAGGTGGCTTCACGAACCAGGGGGGAGTTCGTCGGGCTCATGAGGATAGGCGTTCCCTCCGGGTAGCGGCATTCCACAGGCATCAGTTCGTAGTGTCGCAGCTGGTCGGGGTCGGCGCTGACGTCGTAGACGGAGACGGAGGCGTCGATCACACCCTGCAAGAACTGTGGCTGGTCCGGGTCTCGAATCTGGAATCCGTACAGCTCGACGTGAACTACGTAGTCTGCATTGAATGCCGTTCCGACCGCCTGTGGATCGACCTGGGCCTCGACGTTTCTCTGCAGGAAATCCTCCACGTCGCGAGGATCGGCAACGTCGACGTCCAGTTTGCGCGAAGCCATTTCCTGGAAGAGCTTGTCACCGATGTAGGTGCCCAGCTCGAACCGAACGTACGGGTAGTCGAACAGTGTGGACGGATCGGTCCAGACCAGGATTGCCACCCGCTTACCGGCAAGCTTGTCGAACTCCGCCGATATTTTCTTCTTGTGCTCCCCGATGAATGCAAGCGGAGTCAACAGATTGCATGAAGCAAGCAAGGGGAACAAGCCCAGCGCTATCCAACGGAGTCGTCTTGGCGACATGGCAATTGTCTCCCTTTTGTGTCAACTTCGCGGGCAAGCCGCCAGGCGTAACCCGCATCTGTGTCGAACCCGTCAGATCCGGCGGGTCCCTGAAAAAGGCCGTTCAACTCGGGCGGCGTCGGCTCCCGGTCGATGAAAACACAGGCCGGAAACCCGTATCGCGCCGGACCTCCGATACAAGCTCTCAGCGTCCCGCGGGCAGTGTTCCGGCCAGCACGCCGGTGCCCACCTTGTACGCCCAGCCGGCCGCCAGCAGCAGCATGATAACCAACGTTACCCGAGCTGGCGACACACGGTACCAGTTGACCGCCCAAACCTTGCCCGTGATCAGTACTCCGAGCGAGATCCCGGCTGCGAAGATAGTTCCCAGGGCCAGCACCAACCCGGCCGGCTGTGCGTGGAAGGCGGAGATGAGTTCGCCTCGAACCACATGGGCAAAGGCGGTCGTCATGCCGCACGTCGGGCAGGGGTATCCCGTTAATACCATCATCGTGCAGGGGGGAAACCCGAGCTGTTGGTGGGAGCCAACACCCGATGCATCGGGTTTCAGCCAGGCCGCCAGCCCGATAAACCCGGCGCAGCCCAGGAAGACAAGCGATGCGACAATGCGAGCCGGAGTGGGGCGCCGGGGCTCGAGACGGTAGAACAAGGGACCGAGGGGGTGCCTAGCCGCGCGAGCGCGGACAACCGGAGAGGTTTGATGCTTGCTGCCAACCACAGGTCGAGTTTTTCTTGCCGGGCTCACGAGCACGGGTGGTCAATCTAAAGGGCGTCTAAAGAGCCTCTTTCCGAACCGCGCCCGTGAGGAAGCGGCCCGGTTTCAGGTCACGAAGACCGCTCCCTCACGGTCGCAGCTCGGTTCATCCGCGGTCGCGGCTCGGTTCATCGTGGCGCTTCTTATACACCCTCATAGGCCGCAACCCCCGGCCGGTCAAGATAGTGGAAAAGGTGCGGTTATGACCGGCTGCGTCGCAAATTGGGTGGCGAATTCGATGAGGGTGGCATGGGCAAGGGCCGCCCGTGCAGGCGTTTCCAAGTGCCAAAGAGTGTCTGGAGGTGGTTCTTGCCCGTGATCGGGGTTGCCAGCGGCAGCAGTAGCGCAACACGGGCAAGCTCCGCTAAATGGTTGCGAACGGGCTATTGCGGCCCGAGAGTGCCTCGGCCCGCGGTGTTGATCGCATCCTCCGTTTGCCCATGCCACCCAAAATAGGATGCACCCATTATGCCGTCGGGTTGCGAACTCCGGCCGGAACACACATCCCCCGGAGTCGGACCGTCACAGGCTCAATGCCGTTCTCCTCGAGCGTCGCCGTCAGTTTCCGGGCACGGGAGCCCCGATCGGCTTGTCACGGTCAGTTTCGCCACTACTTTATACAGGATGTGACAGCCGTCCGGGCGATAAGCACCATAGGATGGGTGTGGCGCCGCTCGACGCGGCCATGCCTTCGCGGAGGGGCGATCCTACCGGCCTTACCCCTGGCAACCGCTTATCCGGCTGTACTGTGGGATGGAGTCGAAATGATGACGCAATCGGTGATGTTCGTTTTCGGGTTTGTTTGCACCCTTTTTCCGGCAGGCAGCACCCTGGCGTCCCCTGTCGACCTGCTCGACCCGCCACAGGGTCGCTTCCTCGACGAATGGGCGGAGATTTACATGGCTGGCGGAAAGGTCGGCTACATGCACTCCTCCATCGCCCGTGATGGGAATCTGATCCACACGAGCAGCACCAGCAAGATCAAGCTCGGTCGCGTCGACAGCCCCGTGGAGATCCAGATCGTCCAGACCACGACCGAGACGCTCGACGGCATGCCGATGACCTTCGGCTCGGAGATGGACGCCTCCCTGATGAAGACGTCCACGAAGGGAACGATCGAGAGCGGCCGGGTGACCATCGTCACGTCTCAATACGGCATCGAACAGAAGCAGACGCACGACTTTCCCAAAGGCGCATTGATGACCTGGGGGGTTACTCGGGAGGGTCTTCTCAGGGGTTTCAAGCCGGGAACCGAATACACGCTCGACATGTACTCACCGGAAATGCTCCAGGACGGCCCGGTCAAGACCGTGACGAAGATCGGTGATTGGGAGGATTTCGAGCACGCCGGGAAGCGCCTCCACGGGCAGAGAGTAGTGGTTGTCATGGAGTCGCCCATCGGATCGATCGAGTCGATCTCCTGGAACAACAAGGAAGCGCGACCGATCAAAGCGAAGATTCCCGTGCCCGGTCTGGGCGACATGGTCATGATCACGACCGATCAGGCCACGGCCCTGGCCGATTTCATGCCGCCGGAGATCTTCATGAAGACGGCCATCCAGATAAAGAAGCCCATCGACGCGAAGCGTGCCAAGCGGATCGTCTACCGCATTCGGCGCACTGAGGAGAAGGTCGACCTGACCAACTTCCCCTCCACCGATATGCAGACCATCACAAAGCAAACGCCCGATTCCGTAGAGCTCGTGCTCACGCGACTGCGTCACGATCCA
>JAUXGE010000202.1 GCA_030622435.1 Planctomycetota bacterium | reverse complement strand
GGGCGTGGAAGGTTACCGGATACCTACGCTTCTCGACACACGAGTAGGCTGAGCGTGGTCTGGGCCTGGATGCGCCGTCGGAGCGCATCCGGGCCTACCCCCACATCGAGGGCATGCACCTGGACATCATCACCGACGCCGGCGTATCGGGTGGGAAGCCCTTGGGCAAGCGGCTCGTTGTTCTACACAAATTCCTCGGCGTTGTCCGACGGTGCCTCTTCGTTTTTCCGGGCGGACCGATCCTCAGCCGATAGCTCAGAATTAGCCTGTCGCAAGGTTCTGTGGGGTGTTGTCTCCCGCTGTACAGTCGCGTGAGATCCCTCGGGCTCACCATCCATCTTCCGACACATCTGGAACGGTTGATCGACCCTAGATGCTTATCGGACGTGTGTCTGGTTCGCAGAAAACTGCTTCCGGGTATCAGGCTTCTGTTGCGGTGGTTATCAGGCTCGTCGTGCGGTGGGGCACGCGAATGCGTTGAAGACTCGGGGATTCTCCTACGGTTACCTGCTGCCGCCCTTTGTTGGACTTCTCTCGTCTTCTGCTAAGCCTGTCGCAAATGTCGCTCGACGAGCCGGATGGCCAAACTGAGTATCACCGCCATGACAGCCGCTGGGACGGCACCGAGCAGTGTCAGCCGTGGGTCATTTCGGGCCAGTCCTCGGCTGATGAAGTCGCCCAGGCCGCCAGCGCCGATGTACGTCGAGAGCGTGGCGATGCCGACGGTCCAGACCGTCGACGTACGGATGCCTGCCACGATAATGGGCAGCGCCAGCGGCAACTCGACCATCCAGAGTCGCTGCCCGCCGGACATGCCTACGCCATCGGCGGCCTCGATGATCTCGGGGGACAACTCCTTCAATCCGGTAAAGGTGTTCACCACGATCGGCAGTAGCGCGTAGAGCACAAGAGCGGTGACGGCCGGAGTCGCGCCGAGGATACCGTAGACCGCAAAGAGGAAAGCCAGCATCGCCAGGCTGGGGATGGTCTGCATGATTTCCGTCGCACTCAGTACGAGGGGCGCGGCGGCGCGGTGACGGTGAATGAGGATGCCCGTCGGAACGCCGATCAAGATGGCGATCAACATCGCTAGGGCTGTCAGGCCAAGGTGCTCGAACACCTTTTGCCACAACTCCGCCCGCCGCGCCGCGACCATGGCCCAAATGCCGACCGTGCCGTCTATTGGCACATCCGCTCGACCGGACGTTCGGTGCGGACTACCCGCGCCTCGGGATTCGATCCAATTGCGCGCCACCTCCGCCGGTGTACGCTTCAGCTCATCTACGGTGTGGTTGAGCCTGCGCATGGTGCGATCGTCGATGGTCCCAGCCAAGACGGCCAGCACGTCGCGAATCTCAGGGTGGTCGTGCAGCAAGGCATGTCGGATTACCGGAGCTGCGTCGTAAGGAGGAAAGAATGAGCGATCGTCGTGTAGGACCTTCAACTTGTACGCCGCGATGCGTCCGTCCGTAGCAAACGCGCAGATCACGTCGACCTGCCCGTCCGCCAGCGCCTGGTACATCAGGCCAGGATCCAAGTCAGCGGTTTGTCCGAAGTCAAAGCCATACGCACGGCGAAGGCCGGGGTAGCCATCCGGGCGTTCCATAAACTCTGCGGTGAATCCAGCGGATAACTGCCCCGCGACATCGGCGAGGTCGCCGATCGTCTGCCAACCGTGCTCGTCAGCGTGCCCAGCGCGTACCGTAATGGCGTAAGTATTGTTGAACCCCATCGGCGGCAGCCACCGAAGGTCAAACTGCTCGCGGTACGCCTTCGCGACAATGCGGAAGACCTCATCGCGATCGCTTAGCGGATCGGTTTTGAGCACGTTAAGCAGCGCAGTGCCCGTGTATTCGACGTAGATGTCCAACTCGCCGGTAACCAGAGCCGCGTGGCAAACACCGGTCCCACCAAGGCCAAACGTTCGCTCCACTCGCAGATCGGTCTGCCGTTCGATTAGTTGAGCGACGAGTTCGCCGAGGATCTCCTGTTCGGTGAAGTTCTTCGACCCAATTCGTACAACGTCCGCCGCGGGGACTGTAGGGGTGAGCGCTGCACAGCAAACTCCGGCAAGCAGCAAGCGGCGCAACAGCCAGGCCGCAGTTGAGGGTTTATCACGTCGAACGATCATTGTGCAGCCAGTAACTCGAGCTGTGCCTTGGGCTTCGAGAAGAGGTCCTTGACGAACCCGGTCGCAGGTTCCGCCAAGATCTCACGCTTGGTGCCGACCTGTTCCAACCGCCCCTGGTGCATCACGGCAATCCGGTCCGCGAGGGTCAGCGCCTCGAAGATGTCATGAGTCACGAAGACAATCGTCTTACCCAGCTCGCGTTTGATCCGCAGAAGTTCCTGCTGGAGCGCGTTGCGCGTTATGGCATCCAGAGCGCCGAACGGCTCATCCATGAGCAAGTACGCTGGATCAGCGGCAAGGGCCCGGGCCACGCCGACGCGTTGCTGCTCACCTCCCGACAGATCCCGAGGGAAGCGGCGTCCGTAGGTCGCCGGATCAAGCTCGACGAGCGACAGCATCTCCTGCGCGCGAGCCGTGCGGCGTCCAGGCGGCCAACCCAGGAGCCTCGGGACAATGGCGACGTTTTGCTCGATTGTCATGTGGGGAAAGAGCCCGATCCCTTGAAACACGTATCCGATGGCTCGGCGGAGCGATAGGACGTCATGCTCGGTCACATTGCGACCGTCTACGCAAACTGTTCCCGAAGTGGGCTCCACAAGACCGTTGACCATCTTCAGCGTCGTCGTCTTGCCGCATCCGGAGGACCCAAGCAAGACCAGTGTTTCGCCGTCCCGGACTTCGAGCGACAGGTCCCGCACGGCGTGGCTGTAGCCCTCGTCGAACGTCTTGGATATGTCCGTCAGTCGAATCATGGTGACATCAAGGGACTCCTGGCTAAGAATGCCCGCGGGCCGGTGGACGACAGCGCGGCCCCGCTGATCGCCAACGCCGGGTGGTGCCAGTGAGCGCGCGTTGCGATCATATGCATCGAACGGGTTGAACGCCAGAAAGACGAGAATCGCGTCGTATATATTTCGCACAGAAACGAAATTTCCATCCTATCGCGATGCCAGCCTGACAGTCTCAGAACCCGAAGTGTCTGGTATGCAATAGGTTGCGCACATGTCCCGCCCGCCCGCCCGGTGCCATGGTTGACGTGGAAAGCATAGAACTCTAGCATATCGGGCCGTAGCCATTTGGCTGGCGCGATTGTTCGGGAGGGCCCGGTTGTGGGAACGTCACTCAGCATCGAAGACCAGATCGTCGCTGCGATCCGGCGGATCATGCGGGCCGTGGACCTGCACTCACGGCATCTCGCCGAGGAGCACGGGCTCACGGGGCCGCAACTGGCCACCCTGAAAGCAGCGTCCCGGCTGGGCGAGGCCTCATCAACAGGGGCGTTGGCCCGGGCGGTTCATCTCAGCGGGCCAACGGTGACGGGCATCCTCGACCGGCTCGCCAGGAGAGGGCTCGTCGAGCGAGCCCGGGGCGGGCAGGACCGCCGTAGCGTAACGATCACGATCACTCGGCGGGGGGAAGAGGTCCTGGCTGCGGCTCCATCGCTCCTGCAAGATCGGTTTCGCGCGGAACTGGCGAGGTTGGAGGAGTGGGAGCAGACCACAATCCTGGCAACGTTGCAGCGCATCGCGGCGATGATGGACGCGGAGTCCCTCGATGCCTCGCCGCTGCTGGTGCCTGGGCCGTTGGATGCGGCCACCCAAGGGGCGGCACCGGTGACGTCGCCGGCTGAGCCCGCTTGCGAAGGCGACGACTCGAGGGCGGTTGGTGAACAGACGTCGACAGCAACCTGACGAACCCCAAAGGAGTATTTGTATGACCGTGGCGACAAGCACGCGTATTGAACAACGAAGCGCGCTACACGACGACCTCCGAATCGCGCTGCCCCCGGCGGATCTCTCGTTCACGCAGGATGAAGAGTGGTGCGTGGTCCGCGTGAACGGCGAGTGGCGTGAGATTCGGCTCCATGACTACGATGAACTGTTCTCCGTGCCCGGTCTGTACGAACACCTCATTTACGACATCCTGAAGTGCGACTCTCCCGCCAGGATTCGGAAGCTCTTGGAGGCCGAGCTGGCCGCAAGTGGCACACAGGCAGGCACGCTACGAGCGCTTGATCTCGGCGCCGGAAACGGCATGGTTGGCGAAGAGCTTGCTGACATGGGTGTCGAGTTCATAGTCGGTGCGGACATCATCGAGGCGGCCGCCGATGCCGCACAGCGTGATCGTCCGGGAATCTACGCTAACTACCATGTCGTGGATATGACGCAATTGAATCAGACCGATCGACGTGAGCTTGCAGGGTATAGGTTCAACTGCCTGACCTGCGTGGCAGCACTTGGCTTCGGGGACATTCCCACCGAGGCGTTCGCAAACGCTTACAATTTGATCGAGCCCGGCGGCTGGATCGCCTTCAACATCAAGTCAAGTTTCCTCAGTCAGAACGATAGCAGTGAATTCGCGAAGCTCATCCAATCCGTGATGGTCGACAAGACGCTTGACGTTCGCAAAACGCAGCGCTACCAGCACCGGGTCGGGACCAACCGTCAGCCCATTCAATACACCGCGATCGTCGGAAACAAACGGCGTGACATTAGGGAAGAGACGCTGACCTGATGTAGCAGCTCCTGGCCGTGCGGGCCCGCCACAATCAGCTTGCGCCGAATTGAGCCACACACTTACACTGGACAAAGCCACCCTATTGTCTTACATAAAGGTTAGGGAACCCCGGACCCAATCTAATCGTGTGTGTGAGGCGGACGAGAACTCCACCTCGGCACCGATGGAAGGATGGTCAAAGTACCCCAGGCTTTGGATTTATCGCTTTGGAGGCCGCCGGCAGATGAAGAACAGGCGATGCCGCGTGGACATCGCCCGTGCCGTTTGGCCACCGCCGCGGCGCTCAGGTCGCTTCCCAGCGTTGCCTTATCCTCCGCGGCGACAATCGGAGTATATCATGGGTTGACGGGACTTTCATGGAAGGATGTTCCGTAAGACCATCCGGGGTCTCGCCGAAGGTCTGTCGAAGGCATTGCAGGACGTTCCCTTCTTGTGGCAAGTATGGGGAGATTAGCCACCGTGGGCCAAGGTGGCGTCCGGGCTTTCACCCTGGTCGGCGTATCCTGTCATCCCCGCAGATGGGTCGGTTTGGGCATTCAAGTATCGGGCCGTGGGGACAGGGCGCCGGTCGTCCAGGTTGCGGGTGGGGTAACGGTGTCGCCGGGCGTCCGGCTCAGTGCTTCGGGAGCGCGTTGATCAGCGGGTTGGGCAGGCCGAGGAACGAGACCTGCCGCATACCTACCCCACAGTAGGTGACGCGTCGAACACACAGTCTACCGCAAGCGGCAGGCTGAAGGCCTGCTCGATAGTAGACGGGGGCCAGGCCGCCGAAGGTCCCGGCGCGCCGGGACCGCCCCCGGATCAGGGCAACACCAACAACCCCACCCCTGAAGATCTTGACAATTGGCAAGAAGGTAGGGGGTGACGCTGCAATGGCCCCCGAGCGTCTTCACCACCGCCGGGGGCGGCTGTGCTACATTTGGCTCAATTACGTCGTGGCCAGGTCCTGCTCTGAGTCATCCGCGGGAGTTCCTGGCATAGCGTCAGGCTGATCCACCTGCACGGAACGCGGTCGATAGGAGCCCGTCATCGTGACCAGCAGCCCGGGCAAGGCGACGACCAGAACAACGATGCGGGCCAGAAACGCGACACAGACGATCTGAGAGGGGCTGCCGAACGGAGCCAGGAAAAAGCGATAAGCAAGCTCGACCGTACCGAGCCCTTGCGGAGGCCCGGGCAGCGCCTGGATCACCGCGCCTGTATAGAAGTAAGCGTAGTACGCCAGCACGTTGCCTGCGTGCGCATCGAGACCCAGAGCCACCGCGACCACGAAGTACGCCCCGATCGCCAGCACCTGAAGCGCCAGCGTCGTCAGAATCGCACCGGCCAGAATTCCCTTGCTCGCAATGAGCGCATGTGCCGACTGGTCTGCGCGCTGGAGATGCTCGAACATCGGCAGCCGCGCGAGCCAACGCCGTGGAATCAAGTGCTTTCGCAGAACCGGCGAGAAGTATGCCAGAATGAACAGGAAGCCCAGACCGACAACAGTAAGCACATAGGGCCTGATCGTTGCCAACCTGCTGTCACCCACACCGATGAGGGTAATGATCGCGACGCACAGGATCAGAGTCCCGAGACCGATTGCCCGATCCATCGCTATCGTCGTGATGGCCTCGGTCTTGCGATCAGTGTGTGTCGAGACGAAGTAAGCCTTGAACACGTCCCCCGCGTTCGATCCGAGCGGCGTGGCGAAGTTCAGGAAGTTGCCCGCAAACGAAAACTTGATGCACTCCCAATACCCGATGTGAATGTTCTGCGCACGCAGGAGCCACTGCAGCCTGATCCCCTGCAGAACACCCACGGGCAAATGCAGCAGCATTGCCAGGAGGATAAGCATCTTGCTGCTGTGCATCAGGGCGGTCTTGAGGCCGTAGGCGATCATCGGGGCGCCCTGCTCGTCCAAGGCGACGGACGACAGCGGAATATCGCGCCGCTCCCCGTCGCCCAGCAGAACCTCGATCGGGTCCGCATCAGCAACGACCGTGCCGACGACCTCCTCCCCGTCCGCCAAAATGACATGATCGCGAACCGTCACACCGCGGATCACGAACCACAACGCTGCAATGCATATGGCGATACGCAAGGCATCGAAGAGTCTCTTCCTCACGCGGGGCGTCATTGCGCGATTTCGCCGGTCATCGGAAACATCCATGGATTGTACGTCGGCCAACCCGATGGAGGGTCATCAGACTTTCCGGGTTGCGGACGATCGAGCCCTTGCAGCCAGTTGAATAATGTAGCGTCGCCACTTGTGGGTGACGAGAATGTCCGTATGACGCCACCCACGAGGGGTGGCGCTACATTGGGGCGACCGGAGAAGACTTCTTCAACAGGCTGCTAGCCTCCCGTCGCCCACGGCAGCCGGGATGAGTCGTCGGCATGCGCCTTCGATTCCGGATCTGTCCGGTGCACGGATGAACGCCAACGAGCCTCGAGCTCCTCGAACGTCAGATGGTCATAGCTCGAGTCCAGCGCGTCTTCCAGCGCCCGACCATCCTTCAAGTCCCGGATGAACCCCGCAAAGCGCTCACGGCCCGAATCCTCCAGCAAAGCCACGATGCTGTGAGCCAGGGGATAGTCGTATACCTCGATGGGGCCCGTGCTGCGAAGCAACTCCCGGATCGGCCAGTCATAGCGAACGTACTGCCTGGCCAGCAAAGCTGCATTCTCCCCGGCGGGACACCGGTCGCCTAGTATCCTCTCCGCGGTCAACTCGGCCAGTCCTTCGTTCACCCAATGCGGGATGAGCCGCGTCGTGAACAGCCGGTGCACGAACGCATGTGTGCCCTCGTGCACCAGGGTCCAGGCGAATCGATCGAAGTCCGCCGCCGATCGACCCTGCCTCAGCAGCACGACGTGAACGTGCCCGTTCGCCTCGATCGAACGTGTGTAGCCGATCGCATTAGTAACATCGTACCCGTCGAAGTGACGCGCGAACCGGTGAAACCGACCCTTAGTACGCCAACAGAACACCGGACACTTCGCAAGGAACACTTCATCCGTCGCGGCAAGGCCGAACGCCTCACTCAGCGACTCATACATCGACTCGGTCCAACGTGCTAGCCGATCCCGATAACGCGGCTCCCAATCCGTCCAGATCAGGAAATGCGCTGACTCGACGAGCACAACGTCCTTGCCGATCACCTCCTGCACCTTCGCGCCAAACTTCCGGTAGGTCCCGAGCACCCGTTTGCGAGCCTCCGCAGCAGGTAGGGGCGCCAGCGCAGGACGGTTTGCCAGCTCGGCATCAATCCGCTCCGCCAAACCCGGCTCGACTTCCTCATCTCGGGTTGGCTTCAGCGCATGATCGGACGCGTCGGGCTCCGCCCGGTCCTCTACCTCCTGCTCCTCGCGGAAACGTGCAAGCGCCTCCCTCGCCGGCTCGACACTACTTGGATCGAGTCTCCCGGCTTGGCGAAACGCTCTAACCGCGAACCCACTACGGCCATGTCGCAGTGCAAACCGTCCCAGACGAAGGTGGTCTTCCGAGGTAAGACGATCCTCCCCGCCGCGTTCCAGTGTCATCAAGTCCCGGCGCGTCGTGCAAGCGTTGTCCGCCTCCAACTCCTCCCACGCGAAAACATATGGGGTTCCGTCCGTCACCATCACGAGTCCGTGGTCCGTATGATCGACAACCATCCCGGTCAAAGCCCCACCCGTACGAAGCTTCACATCAATCCGGATCGTTTCGGTTTGAGCATGCGCTACGGAGACCATCAGCACCAAGGCCAATGCCCAGGCTATGATCGCAAGCCGAGTGATGTTTTTGAAAAGGTCGTGCCGCTTCTTGCTCCCCTCCTTTCCAAGGAGGGGTTGGGGGAGGTTCTTTGGTGTCGTCCGACCCCCCTCAATCCCCCCCTGGCAAGGGGGGGAGAGAAACAGCCGTACATTCCTGGAAACGGCACTAGGTCGTACGACACGCCGAGCACCGGGCTTGATAGAAGGAACGCGTACACGCGGACGGGCCGGGCGCGGCGTGTCATGGTGGACGAGGCGGAAGCTCATGCGGGATCACTGACATCGGCATCGCCCGAAGGCTCGGATCCGGATGGGGTG
>JAUXGE010000184.1 GCA_030622435.1 Planctomycetota bacterium | reverse complement strand
GTCCTGAACCAAGTCGGCCCATGTGCTCTGCGTTATAGTCAGGGCGGGAGAGTAGTGACCTTCAGCGTCGAGAGAGCACGTGCCGTCGATGACCTGGAGATCATACGTGCCGCCGGGGATGATTCCTTCGTTCCACGCATGCACGAGGTCGTATCCTGTCCAATCCGTCCAATAGGGGTCGCACCCGAGATCGGCGCCCCAGAATACCGGGTTGGGCAAGCCCCCGGCACCGGACGGACAAGGATCCGCCTGTGCTACGCCCGCGTTCTCACAGTACTCCTGTGGCTGCTGGACCCATAGGTCAGTACCGTTCCAGTGATCGTACGGAGACGGCACGTCGCTGAACGTCACACGGACTGCCTGAGACCGTCCAACGTTGCCTGTCCTGAAAGACAGATACCGGATCTTCCGGCTCTCCGGGCTGAGCGGAAGGTCGAGCCGTTCAGGCTCGGGCTGTGACGACGCGAAACACTCACATTCGTCGGGGATGCCGTTTCCGTTGTCATCCCGGCTGTGGCCGCTCACAAGGTCACATGCGTCGGGGATACCGTTGGGTTGACAGTCCTGACACGTGACGTCGTCGGGTTGACAATCGGCGATGGTGCAGACGTCGCCCGTGCCATCCTCGTCGCAGTCGGCCTGATCCGTGTTCGCGTGGTCCGGGCAGTTGTCGCAGGCGTCGGGTACGGTGTCGCCGTCCGCGTCGCTCGTGGTGCCCGCACACGTTCCGGCCTCGTCTCCCTGGCACACATCGTTCGCGGTGCAGGGGTCGCCGTCGTCGCACGGATCGGTCACGCCTGTTCCGTTGTTCAGACAACCGGTGATCGGATCGCATGTGTCAACGGTACAGACGTTGCCGTCTTCGCAGTCAACCGCCGACGTATCCGTACCCTGACAAGTGCCTGTCTCGTCGCCCGGGCACACGTCGTTCGTGGTGCAGGCGTTGCCGTCGTCGCAGGGTGTTCCTGCCGAGAAGGGGGTATGGCTGACCGTGCCGTCGAGGTTGCAGACATCGTCGGCGCAGTCATTGCCGTCGTCGATCGGTGTCAGTGTGCCGGTGACAGGGTCACAGCACTGGCCGGGTGGTGTCGTGTCGGTGTACACGCAACTGCCACTGGGACACGTATCATCCGTGCACGCGTTGTCATCGTTGCAGTCGGCGTCCACATAGCACTCGGCGCATTCGGCCGTCGCGCATTCGGTGCCGGTGCCATGGGGATGGCCGCCGGTCCCAAGGCAGCAAACCGGATCCAGATCCAGACAGGCCCCTCCCGTGTAACAGCATGCCTCACTGGTTGTGCACAATCCACCGGGGTACGGCGACCCGTTGGCCGCCAGGCACTCGGACTCGTTGAGGTTCTGGCACGTTCCGTCCGGCAGGCAACAGGCTTCCGCCGGTTCAACGGTGACGACAACGTGCTGCATCAGCTCCGGCGGGCACTTGTCGTTGTTGTTCCAAAGATCGTAGATTTCCTGTCCCTTGGTGTCAGTGGTGTTTTCGTCTCGCAGGAACTCGATGAATTCCTTACTCGTGCTCTGATAGTAGAGCGTCACTTCGGCCGACGTGGCGCCCGGTGGGACGTTGTAGAAAGTGTCATCCCAGTACTGACCGTCGGAATAGCTGTGCGCTACCGGCGATCCACCGAAAGCGGCATACGCCGCGTTGGTGAATCCTCGCGGTGGTATCCGATTGTCCTTGAAGGTCTTGTTGTTGAGGACGAAGTGGAACGACGGCCCTGGGTCGACGCCTACAAGCGGCGCGGTGATCGAGTCCAGGCCGGGCTCGATGTCGTAGATCTTGGCTTCCGCGTCATGCCCTAGGATGCCTGTGCTCGGATCATAGGCACCGGATTCGGAGACCAACGCCATTCCCGCGTCATAGAACTTGACATTGATCCACATCCGCCGACCTTCCGGATAGCCCGTCGGAAGCTTGTGGCCGGTGTTATTGGTGATCGTCACCTTCAGTTGCGTGCCTTCCTGGATCACGGCCAGTTCCGCTGCATTCTGAAGCATATACCGAGCCCGGTCGATTCCGGCCTGTAGGGCGGTCTCGTTAACCCCCCCGGGGAAGAGCGTGCCCAGTAACCCTGGAAGCCACGTGCTGCCGCCGGTGATGTCGTGCAGAGGTAGATCGTCCCGTGTCGGAGGCGTACCGAAATTGCAGCCCTCGCCGGTCACGTCGCGCATGTGGCAGTCCTGACACGTGGACACGTAGTCGAGGTTGCCGCCGAACTGAGGCGCGTAGACACCGTCGGGCGTGTTGTACTCGCTGTAAAACCATTCGCTGTAGGTCCGTTCGACGGGTGCGATTGTGTGCGCGGAGAAGTCAGTGGCTTGGGCGTCAAAGGCGTTTGGAACATAGTTGCCGCTCCCATCCTTCTCGAACGCTGGATTGCTCACGTCGTGACATGTGCCGCACAGAGCGGCTTCCCGGTGGAACGGCGATACAAGCACGGGATGGCCGGTGGCGGCATTGAGGAACGGCCCTCGCCGTGCTCCGGTCGGATCGATCGTGGCCATGCCGTTCCCGAAATCGCTTGCGGGAAAGCTGAGGTCGGCGAGGATTGCCTCATCCTCCTGTGGGTTTTCAGTCGGGTCGTAGATGGGGTCGACCAAGCGGTGGCAGAAGTCACATGACACACCGCTATAGTCGGTCGGGAGCATTTGGCTTCCATCCGTGGGGACCGATCGGCCCTGCAGCCAGCCTCGGGGAAAGTGGCAGCGCAAACATATATCACCGGAATCGGGTGCATCCTGATTGGCGATGACCATATTGGCCAGGTAAATCACGTCACGTGATGCCTGCGCCATCATGGTCCCTTGCCAGTTGAAGTAGGGCTCCACGCTACTGTCGTAGTTGCCATGGCACACCGCGCACGCCTCAGGAGGGTTGAGAATTCCAGCCTCGAACGGTTGGCTGCCCGGTTGGTCAAAATCCCGCAGTGTCGTCGGGACGATACCCCCCGGTGGAGATTCGACCGTAAAGACGGCATCGCTATCGTCTTGGCCGGTGTTGAAGGCGTTGTCGGTGGCCAAAACTCGCACGATAGCAAGAGCTGTCGGGCGGTTCGCTACGAACCACGTATGGCTACCGGTGTTGGACAGCCCGAGGGCAATCGGCTTGAACGTCAGGCCGTTATCGTCGGAAAGATGAATGTCGATCGCCGCAATGCCGCTCGTGTCGGTCGCGGACCACTGGACCGTAGTTGCCGAGTTGCCAACAAATACCTCGCCACCGTTGGGTGCAATGACAGTGACATCCGGCGGCGTCGTGTCACCACCAGCGCTTGGAACCAAGTTGGTTTGTATCTCCGAGATATCCACGCTAGTCGCATTCTGGACGTTTGCCGGAGTGAGCCCGGGGAATGTCGGCGTGTTCGAGAAGTTCGTCGTGTCGGTCACCTCGATGAGCGTGCTGAACCCGTCGGCGTCGGGATCCTCGTTCTCGATCGATTGGACAGCCTGCTGTCGTCCATTCGGATTGCTGGAGAAGTCCGGAAGCGCTAGCTCGAGTCGAGCCCCATAGGGGTTGCGCGGTCCGCCACCAGCGAATTCATAGTGGCAGACGCCGCAATGTCCTACGTGACTCGGCACGGTTTCTATCGTAGTGCCGACCGCGTCGGGGTAGACCGCAAAAAAAGCGTCGCGAATGTTGCTGCGGGCCAGTGCTTCAGCGGCACCGAGCGCCGCAATCACGGCCAGCGAGATCGGAAGGTAAGCAACAGCCTTGGTGCTACCGTGTAGTCTAGCGCACATGTCTCTACTCCTCTTCCCGCGGATAACATAGTCGCGTACTGTCCATGCGACGTGGCCACCCACGCTTTTCAGATCCCCCGATTCGTCCAGGACTTGGCGCTGCTCCTCTTGCCTAAGGCCTCCACAGGTCCTGGAATCGCTCACGGCATCTTGAACGGCGACTCTGCCCCAAGGAGCGCCTCCGATCCCGACCTCCGGTCATGGTAAGACGTAACCGTCCGAGAGCGTCTTCAGAAAAACGACAATCGCGGCTTCTTCGTCCAACGTCAGGCCCAAGTCACCCAATTCATCCGTATTGACGTTCTCCGGGACCTCGGGCAGAGGCCACGGCTCGACATCGCGCGTGCTATAAAAATGCACGATCTCCTCGAGAGACTTGAAGAAACCGTTGTGCCCATACGCTTTCACGAACCCCTCGGAAGGGCGCAGATCGACATTGCGCAACGTCGGGACCTTCTGCTTCCCGAAGTTCTCCTCGGCCATGTCAGCATGCTCGGTCCCAGCCAGGAATGCGCCCAAACCCAGATCCACCCATTCAGAACCTGCCGGGTTCCATCTCCTCGGAGCGTCGTAGAACGGGTTCGCCGGGTTCTTGGGTACGCCGAGGTTGTCATACGTGAAATCCGTAAACAGTGGCGGCTCACCGCCGGGGCCGGGTTGGCTCGGATGGCATGCCGCGCAGTTCCCCTTGTCCTCACGCTCGAAGAGTTCGAGTCCCAGTGTTTCCTGGTCCGTCAGTTCGACCATTCCGGCCAGGAAGTAGTCGTACTTCGAGGTGAACGGATTCACCTCGCTCGACTGCTCATACGCGGAGATCGAGAGCCCGATGCGATCGTAGGTTCCCGCCGGGTCATTGCGGCAATCGAGCGATCCCGGTCCCCATACTTCCTCGAAGAGATTCGCATAGCTTGATCTTGAGACCCGCTTGCAGACGAAGAAAGCGTTCGGGTTGTTCTGCTCGAGCGAATTCAGAAACGGCCCGAGGGCTTGCTCGGCAAGCGGGTCGCCCAACGTCCAGCCCGTGGCCCGACCATCCCAGAACATCCCGCCGATCCACACTTCTTCATCTTCATCGAAGAACAGAACCGGGCTCGATCCGCCGTACGCTGCCGTGGGTGGTTTCCGGTTGCCGGACCTCGTATGAACAGCGCCTGGATAAACCGAGTCGGTGGCGTTGATCTCCGACGTCGGACCGGTGAAACCGGTCTCCGGTGCGTGGCATGCGGCGCACGATTGTCCCGGGGGTGTCGACAGATTGTCATCGAAGAAGAGCATTTTCCCCAGCTCTTCCATCGGTGTCAGATCCTGTGCGACCGCGCCGGATGCGAACCCTCCCAGCGAAAAGACTAGAGCGAGCGTCGAAATCACCTTACTGATCATCGTCCTTCCTCCTTTTTATGGGCGCAGCGTGCGAACGCATCGCTGCTGCTGCTTGCGTGTCCACCAGGCTACGGTCGCTGCTCTGCCCGTCAGGCTCCCCAAGCTCCGACCACGGAGCTTTGTCGTGCCCGACCATCCACACGAAAAGCTGCAGGGTAAAACGCATAGTCACCGCCGGACACACCGGTAACCCTCAGAGGGGGCACCTTGTTCGCCTCTCCTGCACGCTACTGATTGATCACAACGCCCCCCCGGCGTGATCGTGCTGGTGGACAACACAATCCGTTCCCGTTTGCTCGGCCCATTACTTAACCAAGTTATACGTTTTTGAGCGCGAGTGCAAGGAGAAAGCGCCTGTTTCGCAGCGCGATGGCCGCGCGGTCTGTCGAGGTGGAGCGAAACGGAGCGCGGGCGAGCTCGGCATGGTGGCCGGTTTCCTTGAACTCGCTGCCCTCTTCATACGCGCCGCTGTTCGCGCTGAAGAAAAGGGCGCGCACTTCCTGGCTTCGTTCCACGCCGTGTTTGCCATCGTGACGGGTTGAGCTGCCCGGACCTCTTACGGCGTCGATGGCCGACAAAAGGGTCGGCCGCTGCGGCGGTGTCGCGACGCATGAAGAAGAAGCGTTCTACCGCCGATCGATGATGACGTTGCCATCCTTGATTACGACAACTACCGAGCGAAGAGTGGCAATGTCCTCGAGTGGATTGCCTCGTACGGCCACAATGTCCGCGAGATGGTCCTTCGCGATTCGGCCAAGATCGTCGGCTCGGCCAAGCACGCCTGCCGCTGTGATAGTCGCAGCCTTCAAGGCCGCCGTGGGTGACATGCCGTAGTCAACCATGAGTTCGAGTTCCCGTGCATTGTCGCCGTGCGCAAACACGCCGACGTCGCTGCCACAGGCGATCGTCACGCCGGAGGCAAGCGCCCGGGTGAACATCTCCTTGGTCTGCTTGATGCGCGGTGGATCAGGAGAGCCCGGCTCCCACCCTCGGTAGCGAGCATACGCCTCGGCCGCCGCCAGCGTCGGACACAGGGCGACACCGCGCTCTCGCATCAACGCGAGCACCTCCTCGGACGCGTTGTAACCGTGCTCGATCGTCGCTACGCCGGCCAGAACACTTCGACGAATGGCTTCGCTGGTCACGGCATGCGAGGCCACGGGCAGACCTGCACTTCGCGCTTCGTCAACAATGACGTTCAACTCGTTCTGCGAATAGGTCGGCGTCGAGGGATCGCCGGGTTTGCGCCGGTAGTCGGCATAGACCTTGATCCAGTCAGCACCGGCCGCTATCTGCTGGCGCACGGCTCGCCGCAGTCCGTCTTCTCCGTCGGCTACTTGTGCCCCCTTGGGCACATCCCAGCGAGGATCGAATCCCGATGGGCCGTAGCAGCCGGTGGCCACCAACGCACGAGTCACCGCGAAGATGCGAGGACCCGGGACGATTCCTTGCGCGACCGCATCGCGTAGTGCCACATCGGCGTAACCGGCCCCTTCGGTCCCGAGGTCGCGCAGTGTCGTGAAGCCCGCTTCGAGTGTGGCGCGCATGGCCGGTACTGCGCGGATCGTTCGCAGTTCCAGAGACTCCTTCAGAACCTGGTCGTTCCACGAGGTTTCGTCGTACGGGTGCAGAAGCAGGTGCGAGTGGGCGTCGATCAGCCCGGGGATGACGGTCAGCCCGCTCAGGTCCATGCGCTTGGCATCATCAGGCGTTTGGACGAACTGAGCCGGTGCGACGTCCGCGATGCGCTTGCCGATGATCAGGATGTCGCGTCCCTCCAGCAACCGCTCGCCGCTCAGGTCGAGCACCTGCGCGCCGGTCAGAAGGATTGCTGTCTTCGGTTCGTCGGCATACGCGCCGGCACCGACAACGGCCAGAACGCCAACCGACATCGCTATATGTTTTGTCATGGTACGGTTCATCGTAAACCTTTCGATGGATGCAGGCTGTCGGGTGGCTCCTCAGCCCCGACGCGTTGCGTGCAGCATGTAGGTGATGCCCGCAACATGTAGGTCGGGTCCGCAGACCCGACGATTCGACTGCCATCCCGCCTTGCCGTCAAACTCGGTACTCAGTTTCGGCGTCGAACGCATTCTGTGTCCCGGCTCGGGCGATCAGCTGAGTGCGCTGTCGCAAAAAACTGCTACTGCAAAAAACGAAGCCAAATGACGATTGGCCTTTGTGAACTGCTGGAACGTATTGACGAAGGGGTTCGCGGAGGACAGGCATCAGGGCTGGCGCCCGGTATGGTTGCGCGCAAACGTGGGTCCGAGTTGACCAAACGGGGGTGCGCGGCGATAATATAGGGTGGTAGCTTGCAACGGTTTCGTTCCGCGGTGGGCGGCTGGATCGTGGTACACCTAGTGGTGGGCTCACGGGGAGGCCGGTCGTGCGGTGCGGCAGGGCATGCCGCAGGAGGCCGTACGCACCCCGCAATGCCCTACGGTCGTGATCGCCGGAATCGGCGCACGGAGCGATCAATGCCTAAGTTCTATAATACGGACATAGCAGACCTCACTAATCAGCTTACGCGCTCACCGCGCAGGCTGAGGATGGAGCAGATCCGTGGGATCGAGGCGCTGCTTGGGGTGATCGAGCCGGACAAAGCTTACCCATTCGATTTCGTGTGCTACCGCATTACCAAGTATCGGAAGCGCGGTGCCACAGAGGCCGGGTATTCGATTCCGGGCAAGGCGCTGATCGGCGACCTTATCGCAATGGCCGAGTTCATCAGCCGCAAGGCGAATATCCCCATCAGCGACCTGAACGAGGCCTACAAGACTCACCAGCAGATCGCGGACGAACTCGAGGTCAGTACGAAGACGATCAGGCGATGGCGCAATCGCGGCCTGATGGGCATTCGGGTCGTTTTCGAGGACGGGGTTAACCGGCTGGCGTTCCTCCAATCGACGTTCGACCGGTTCATCAAGAAGAACAAAGAACTCGTGGCCAGGGGCGCCTCATTCAAGCAACTGACGTCGTCGGAACGGGACCGCATCGTGTCTCGTGCCGCCGAGTTGCGCGCAGGGCGTCCGATCAAGCTGCACGCGGCCGCAAGGGCTATCTCGGAGGAGACGGGGCGCGCGGTGGAGACCATCCGCTACACCTTGCGGCGGTACGACGAGGCGCATCCGGATAAGGCTCTGTTTGTGAACAACGGGGAGGCGATGTGGTGCGAGCAGCACTTGGCGATGTGGCGCTGCCGTGAGGCGGGCGAGACGGTCGATTCGATCGCCCAAGCCTTCGAGTGCACACCGGCCGAGGTCGAGAGCATCCTGCGCGAGGTGCAGGTGCGCCGATGGGCTCAGGAGCGCTGGGATTACATCGACCACGAGCTGTTCGATGCCCCCAACGCCGATGCCATCATCCTCGACGCGCCGGAACCGTCCGCGCCGGCCGCACGGGCACCGAGAGTTCCTCGAGACCTGCCGTCTTACCTGCGATCGCTCTACATGACCCCGCTGCTGACGCGCGAGCAGGAGCACGACCTGTTCCGGCGCTACAACTACCTGAAGTTCAAGGTGGCAAAGATGCTCGGGAAGCTCGATCCCGAGCAGGTAACGGTCGAGCAGTTCGACTCGCTGGGTGACCTGGTGGCCCGGGTCGAAGCGATGAAGCAGCGGATCATCCGTGCGAACCTGCGGCTCGTCGTGAGCATTGCGAAGAAGCACGTCGGCTGGTCGCCGCAGTTCTTCGAGGTCATCAGTGACGGGAATATGTCACTCATGCGGGCTGTCGAGAAGTTCGACTGCAGCCGAGGCACCAAGTTCAGCACGTACGCGACGTGGGCAGTCGTGAAGAACTACGCCCGGTCGATCCCCGAGCAGCGATGCCAAGCCGCCCGTTACGTCACCGGGCAGGACGAGCTGCTCGAAGTTGCCGCCGACAAGGCGGCCGCACCCGCCAGCGAGAGCGATCAGCAGGTCGTACGCAAGGCCATCGAAGAGGGCATGACCGAACTCGACGAGCGAGAGCGCGAGATCATCAGCAGTCACTTCGGCCTGGGAGGCCGGAGCGGCGCGCTGACCCTCGAGCAGATCGGGCAGAGGTTCGGCGTCACCAAGGAGCGCATCCGGCAGATCGAGCGGCGCGCGCTCG
>JAUXGE010000148.1 GCA_030622435.1 Planctomycetota bacterium | reverse complement strand
TTCCGAGCCTGCGTCACGCCGCTGGAGGAAGTCGACGGTGCTGGTCAGGCGGTCCTGGAACGTGCCGAAATGGCTCTCGATCCGCGCGGCAATCTCGTCGAGACCGAGGCGCGCCTGTGCCGGCCTGATGACCCATCGAAGCGCCGCGGCGACGAAGGTCACAACGCAGCACAGGGAAACCGCGGTCCGCAACGGGGATGGCAGCCACAGCAGCCAGTCGAGCGTTACAGCCGCGAGAAACACGGCCACGCTGCCGGCAAGGACCACGCACAGACCGTGGGCGATGAGCCGGCGGCGGATCGTGGTCCGCATGGCGGACAGACGTTCAATTAGTTGCGATCGTTCCATCAGCTGCCTGATCGAGAGACTAGATCACTCATTGCCAGCGAAAATGCGCCGACACCGGGCGAACCGGGTTCCGGTACGGAACACGAACCTACTTCGACAATCCGACATCAGTGCTGCCATCACAACAACCCAAACACCTTGCGCAAGATCCACTCCATGGATATCATTGTGGCGAAAAGCACCAGAACCAACCTCGAGTCCCACAGCGGTTCCGTCACGTCGTCGGGAATCAGGACGCTACGATCACGAATCGCATCGAAACCCGCCTGCAACTCATCCAGATCCAATACTTCCCCGCCGCTTACCCGGGCGATGCGTTCCAGAGTTTCGTGGTCCGCTTCCGGTCGGCGCGCTTCCAGATCGGGCGGTTCGACACGAATGAGTGTTCTCGCGCCCAGACGCCCTGCCCGTGGCGCGAACTCCATCGCCCGAACCGTGAATCGACCCGGCACGGGTGGAACCCAGGCGCCCTCGAACCGATTGGATTCGGGTCCGAGCCGATGGAGGTCGAAACGTCCGACAACGGTCTCCTGTTCGTAGGCCGGATCCCCTATCGATGACGGCATACCGGGCCGCGACCCCCCTTCGCCTTCCTCATCCAGGGGGGGTTCCGCTGTAACCTCACCCCCACCATCTCCCCCTCCCTTACCCTCACTCGACGAGGGAGTCTCGCGGGGAGCTGGCGTGGTGGTCACGACAATCGGGATCACGTCCCGTTGCTCGGACAAGAGCTGCGAATCGAAGATGTCTATCTGCACCTGCACGCCCGCACCATAAGGGTAGACCCGTCGATCAGTTCGCAACACGAAGCGACGATCCTGCGCCATACGGGTGCCGGGCATCAGCTCACGCATCACCCTCACCCAGTAGGTGTCGTGCAGGAGTTCGCCCTCGTGTCGGCGCCACCGCCATGTGTCGTCGGTGGCTTGGAAGAGGAGCGCGCCTGCGCCGTACCTGCCGGTGACGACGACGGGCATCGGACCTGAGGGACTGCTGATCGTCGGGTGCTCCGACAGAACGGATGCTCCGGGTCTGGCTCCGAGCGTGCGAGCCAGCCAGAACATCTCGGGAAACCCCGCAAAGAGCCGTTCACTCTCGGTGTGATCGGCGGCGAATCGAAAGACGCGGCTTCGCCTGCCCTCTCTTGTCAACTGCGGCTGGAAGCCGCTGACCAGCGTTGTGTCATACCGCCCTAGGAACGTCGGGTCGATGCGAACGGGGATCAACTTCTCCAGCGGCGTTCCCAGGAAACGCTGGGGGGCGAAACGCTCGCCGGCGATTAGGCCGAAACCGCCGCCGCGGTTCCCCACGAAGTCCAGCAGCATGTCCATCTGCGCACGACTCAACCAGCCACCGCGCGGATCGACATCTCCGAACAGGACCACATCGTAGCGGTTGAGTTCCTCGGGTGTCTCGGGGAAACGGCGGATTGGTTCGGTGCCCTCCTGCACGAAAGACTCGTCCGCCTCGATCAGCAGTACACTTATATCCACCGTCTGTTCGCGCAGCGCAGCGTTCTTCAGATAGCGGTATTCATACCGGGGATACCCGTCTACATAGAGGAGGCGCAGCCGGTTATCCAGCACGGTCACGTCGACCCACGCCGAGTTGTTCTCCGCCGTGTGTTCCCCGTCCATGGGTGGAACGTCCACACGGTATCGCACCAATCCTGCTCGCGTCGGTTTCGTCCGGAGTTCGACACGAACGGAAGCCTGTGAAGCGTCGAGCATCACTCGCTGCGAAGCTACGGTCCGGCCCGTCCGTTCATCGGTCATGACGACCGTAAGGGCTGTGGGACGGGTCAACCCTCGCGCCGAAATCGGAGCCTCAATGGCCAGCAGGTCGTCGATGAACACCGTCTCCTGTGCCCCCAGTCGATCGACCTCGATGTCCCACGGTCGTTCCGTCGAACCGATGCGAATCGGGTAAACAGGTATGAGTCGATCGTGTGCCAGGTCCAGAGCGTCCTTCAGACTGGTGGGCTGCGTCGCCTGCCCGTCAGTCGCAAGCACGATGGCAGCCAGACGGCGACCTCTAGCCTTATCGATCGCCTCCCGGATCGCGCTTGCCAGGTCGGTTGCCCGGCCCGTCGCCTCGAAGCCGGCAAGAGCGCTTGCCAAACCGCCTGACGACTCCGGGCTCGTGAAGAAACCCTCTGTGATCAGCCCTCTGGCAAAGGAACAGAGTTGGACCGCATTGTGCTCGAGAAGGGCGCCAAGAGGTGCGGCATCGTTGCTGGTCAGCGCTGCGCGGGCAAGATCGAGCCTCGAGTGCCCGATCAATTCCTCAGTCCTTTCCAGACCGGCACCGCGCGCCACGGACCGGGCAGTCTCCTCGTCACGATAGGTTTCGGCCACGGACATGCTCTGCGACGTGTCCACGGCCATGACGACATACGAAGGCTCTACCCTGTTTTTCTGGAGCACTAGAGAAGGTCGGCAAATCACGGCTACGGCAAGCGCGATCAAGCCGCAACGCATCACGCCCAACACGAGCCGCCGGGCAACTGACGTCTGTTCTCGACGGTAGATCAGAACCACCCAGGCGACGCCGGCCAACGCGAGGCAGAACAGGGCCCAAGCGGGGATCGGGCTGTCCCAACGCAGAGAGATCGGCGCATCATGCCCGAGGCGAATGTCGCTCAGATCCAGAAGCCATTCGATGAGCCTTGTCATAAACGTCTACTCGCCGGAAGCCGGACTCCCACTTCGCTGCGAAACGAATGCCATCGCCATCCACATCTCCAGCCAGAGCAACGCCACGACCGCGTACAGCGCAAACGAGGCCAGCTCCGTTGATCGGGTAGCCGCGGGCTCGGACGCGATCGACGTCAGATCGGCTATTACCCGCACCGGTCGATCGATCGCGGTGGAAAGTGAGTCAGTGTCGATGGGTGTCAGGTCGGACTCGGAAGGATCCACGTTGGCGGCAAAGACACGCTCCTTCGATCCGATTGAAACGGTGATCGCCTGCGCAGGTTCCACCGGGCCATATGACAACATCAGGCTCTCACCGTAAGGAACGAGCGCGGGCTCCGCCGCGTCCCCTTGCCCGGTCGTCACGCGCATAGGGAGTGCGGTCTCTGCAGGTGTCAGAGGCTCTCGAATCTCCTCACCCACGGTGATGTTGCGATGATCGCCGTGCCGGGGGGAGAGAAACGCCGTCGCGCCGAGCATCAAAGAGACGTAGTCCCCCTTCGCGGGGAGGTTGGTCCAGTCCATGTTCGCCGTAGTGGTCCAAAGCAACACCCCGCCTTTTCCATACCTCGAAGCGATAAGTGCCGGTTCGCCGTTCGTGAACCTCAGGACGACTTCCGCACGGGAAGGATCCAGTTCGACCGGCAAGTAGCGATCAACACGTGAGGCGAACAGTCCGCTTTCGGGGTGCTGGGCGAACTCCGCCACGATCGGGTGAGCGGGTTCGTCCAGGCGGAAGCCGAGCTGCGTACCGCCGTCTGCCTCCGGGGCACTCGCCCGCTCGAGTATGCCGGGAAGCAACCCCCTCCCCTCGGCGTGGCCATGACGGTTGTAATGGTCCACGCTGATCAGGTCGCCGCCGAATATCATCAGCCCCCCACCGTTGCCAACGAACGATTCGAGCCTTTTCCACGTCTCCGTGGACAGTCGCTCCACGTTGCAAAGCGCGACGGCGTCATAGTCGACGAGTGCCTCGCCAGCCAGCTCCGGCTCCGTAACGATTTTCGGCGCGATCAGGCTCGGCTTTGCCTCCATCCGACCGGGGGACAGCGCCACGGCCAGGAATCCCGTCTGTCCGTCGAGCGATGTCATACCAGGACGGCCGTCCACCAGGAGAATTGGTATCGTCTCACGCACTTCCAACGACAGATACCGCGTGTTGTCATCCGGAAGCACGTCCGGAGCCGTTTCGGATGTAATGAGCTTTGCTTCGATCAGATGCGTACCAGGCGTCGAGAATTCCATGGTGATCGTGGCAACGGTGGATTCGCCCGGGGTGAGCGGGGGGAGCTGTTGACGTCGAACGATCCGGTCGCCGCGACGGACCTGGAGCGTCACATTCCGCGCACCGCCCGTCCCGTGATTGGTCACTTCCGCCTCGATCCGTGTCGGAAGATTGACACCGACAAGTGGAGCGCGGGTACCCAGCCGGGTGAGGGCGATGTTGGCACTGCCCCGCGTTCCCGCATGCACGACGGTGAGATCAACCGCGCTGTCCGAAAGCGTGTCGGCGAGTCGGCGCATCACCCGCACGGCCGGCGTGGGATTATCCGGGTCATCGCTCGACCACACTTCGTGCGGGAAATCCGAGATCAGATAGACGGTGCGGTTTCCCTCGGCGACCTCGGAGGCCTCGATCAGCTCGATCGCGGTGGTGATCGCTCCCGCGGTGTCCGTGCTCCGCTGCGTCGCCCTGATCTCCGCAAGCCGCTCCTTCACGAAACGCCGGTCGTAGATTCCCTGGGCGATGACTGCCTCCGCCGGAGAGGAAAGTGTCACGATGCTGACTGCATCCGTCGACGGAAAGGACTCGAGCAGATCCTGTGCAAAACCCTTCGCACGTTCGAACCGCGTCTCACCAGCCTCCGTCCGGGCGCTCATCGACAGCGAGTTGTCCAGCAGCAGCACGCGATGAGCGCGAGAGGACCGAAGCGGCAGAAACGAACCCGCCGGCACATACGGCCTGGCAACCGCCAGACCGAGCAGGACAATCAGCGCCACTCGCGCCAGCAGCAGAAGGAACTGCTCGAGCCGGACGCGCCTCGTGCTACGCCGGTTGGCGGCGAGAAGAAAGGACATGGCAGCCCACGGAACGCGCGCGTAGCGGCGTCGGTTGATCAGGTGCACTAGCACGGGGATCAAGCCCGTACCCAGCGCGATCGCAGCCAGGCCCGGATGCACGAAAGGGAAGGCTTGCAGCAGCGTCCCGGCCATCGCCGTTCTACCCTCCACCCATCACACGCGCCGACCGCTGCCGCAGCCTGGCACTGCGTGTGGCCAGGTACCCGCTCAGTGCCGAATCGAGCGGCGCCGAAGTGTCGAAGGCCGTGTAATCGACCTGCATGTGTCCACAACCCGTGCGCAATCGCGCCTGGTGGCGCTCGACCTCTTCCAGGTAGCGCATCCGCAGAGAACGCGGATCGGTCAGGAGCCGTCCCATGCCTTCCAGACCGTCGAACATCGTCGGCCCCGTCATGGGCAATGTCAGTTCCGCATGATCCCATACATTCCAGACGATCAGCTCGTGATGGCGGTACCGCAGGTGTTTGAAGCCTTTGAGAATCGCATCCGCGTCGTCGAACAGATCGCTGATGAGGATGATCAGGGTACGGCGAGCGAGTCGCTCCGCGAGTTCATCCAACACGCGATGCATCGCCGTCTTGGCAGGACCGGTCGCGCCCGCCAGCTCCTGCACCAGAATCTTCCATTGCTGGGCGTTGCTGGATGGTCTTAGAAAACTGGTAAGATGCTCGTCAAACAGTGCCAACCCCACGGCATCCTGCTGCTGGATGGTCAAGTAGGCGACGGCGGCGGCGAGCGAGGCCGTGTAGTCGTGTTTCGACATCGGCGCGCCGGAGGACCGGTAGTTCATGGATTCGCTCTGATCGACGGCCAAAACGAGGTTGAGGTTGGTCTCCTGCTCGTATTCCTTGATGTAATACTTGTCGGTCTTGCCGAAGACCTTCCAGTCTATGTGGCGTAGATCGTCACCCTGCGTGTATGATCGGTGATCGGCAAACTCGACGGAGACGCCGTGGCGTGGGCTGTGGTGCATCCCGCTGAAGAAACCCTCGACGATCAATCGCGCCCGAAGCTCCAGCCCGCTGATCTTCGCGAGCACCTTCGGTTCGAGGTACCTTCGATAGTCCTGTGTGCCACCGTCCATTCCGACTCCGACACAACCGGTACGGGGATTGCCGCGGCGGGTGCTCTCCCGGTCAGTCACTTGGTCGATCGGCGGCGAACACGCGCCGGGCCATGGCAGCATCGATCGCGCCTGACGGCTCGGAGGGCAAAGCCTCGATCAACCATTCGATGATGTCGTCGCTGCGTACACCGTCCGCTTCGGCGTTGAAGTTCGTGAGCACACGATGCCGTAGAACCGGAAGCGCCACGGCGCGGATATCGTCGGTGGACACGTAATAACGCCCTTCGAGAACCGCCCGTGCCTTTGCCGCCAACACCAGGTTCTGCGATGCCCGTGGACCGGCTCCCCACGAGACGTAGTCAGTGATGAACTTCGGAACCTCGCCCTGATCCACGCGTGTAGTTCGTGCCAGACGCGTGGCATAGAGAATAACATGATCCGCGCAGGGCACTCGGCGGACGATCCCCTGTAGTGCAATAACTTCCCGCGCAGTGAGCGTACGCTCCAGATCCACATCCTGCGGCGCCGTCGTCATCCGAACGATCTGGCACTCCTCCTCCTCCGAAGGGTAATCGACCAGAACCTTGAACATGAACCGGTCGAGCTGCGCCTCGGGTAACGGGTATGTGCCCTCCTGTTCGATCGGGTTCTGTGTCGCCAGCACAAAGAACGGTCGAGGGAGCTTGTGAGAGAAGCCGGCCGCCGTTACCTGGTTCTCCTGCATCGCCTCGAGCAGAGCGGCTTGTGTCTTGGGCGGCGTGCGGTTGATCTCATCCGCCAGAACGACGTTGGCGAAGATCGGCCCCTGCACGAAACGCAGCGAGCGCGCCCCCGATCCTCGATCCTCTTCTATGACCTCGGTTCCCGTAATGTCCGACGGCATGAGGTCGGGCGTGAACTGCACACGCGAGAAGCTCAGCGACAGAAGACGCGCCAGCGTGCTGACCAGCAGTGTCTTCGCCAGTCCGGGCACCCCCTCGAGGATACAGTGCCCGTTGGAGAACATGGCGATCAGCAACTGCTCTACAACCGATTCCTGGCCGACGATCACCTGCGCCAGATCCGTTCGAATCGTCTCGTAGGCACTGACCAGCTTCTCGACAACAGCCACATCGCCATCATCGCCCTGTGGCGAACCGGGCGATACCGTCTCTGAACCCATCAGGCAAACTCCCAACAACCGCAAAGTCTGTTCTTGTGTGGCGACCGAATCCCGGCCCGTGCACGATCAGGTCAACGAGCACGGACCTCGGCAAGGTCACGGGGCGTCGTTGATCCTGTTGATCAAAAGCCGTAGCCTGCCTGCGCTGCGGCGATCGAACGAGAAAACCAGCCTCGCCTTGTCCGGATGCGCTCCCTCTTCCGCCTCGAGTGGACCGGGCACCTGGTCGAACCGGCCATCTTTGAGGATATCGGCGAACGTCTCGTTGATCTGGGAGAGTGTTTCCGCAGAAAGCGGGCTGTTGAGCCGGAAAACCAGCCTGTCCCTCACGAAGCGGGACGAGTGATAGCGGCGATAGAAGCGCAGCACCTCCGACACGGCGTCCTCGGCCCGATCGGTCACGTGGAACAAGATAAGATCGCTCGCATCTATCATGCCGGCCTCGACAAGCTCCACCTCGACAAACGCTTTCCAGTGCTGCCAGTACGTGCCGCCCGGCTCGTCACACAGGACGATCGGTACGGGCGACGCCTTGACCGTCTGAACGAGCGTGAGCGACTCGAAGCCCTCGTCCTGCGTGCCGAACCCCCCGGGGAACAGGACGATGGCCCAAGCCTCCTTCACAAAGACAAGCTTGCGTGTAAAGAAGTATTTGAAATTCA
The DNA here is from genome assembly GCA_030622435.1 of Planctomycetota bacterium. GTDB lineage: Bacteria > Planctomycetota > Phycisphaerae > UBA1845 > UBA1845. The sequence continues at coordinate 2,493 of JAUXGE010000148.1, read as the reverse complement.
CCAACTTTGGATCGTTGGCGATGATGGTGTTCGTCTCCTGCTCGAAGGGCAGGCTGATAGCCACGCCGAAGCTTGCCTTACGGCTGGCACCGTGATGCCCGGCCTGCATGATCCCACCACCGGCTCCCGTGATCACCATCCACCCGTGGCGCTGCATCAGCCGGGCGAAGGTCTTGGCTTGGAGGTATTGAGGGTGGTCCTCCGGGGTGCGGGATGAACCGAAAATGCTTACCTTGGGGACGTCCAGGTACGGGGCGAACACCTTGAACGCGTACCGGAGTTCCCTCAGTGTGGCATTGAGGATTTTCAGGTCGCCGCGGTTCGTACTATCCGCCGCCAGACGAGAGACCGTGACGAGCATCTGACTCATCAGATCCGCATTCTCGGAGGGTGCGAACTCGTCCAGGAATGCTTCAATGGCCTCCGATCGACGCCGTCGCCATTGATCGTCCGACCGCGGTGGAACGGACTGCTCATCCATGCCTTTGCTCCTCGGGAATCCCGTGGACCCGATCTCATCCCCGGCGATCCATCGCCGACGATCCACTATACGGGAAGGACTCCATGCGGACCACCGGGTTGCTTTGGTGACGGCCCTTGCTGCACGCTGCATCTGATCGGCTTACGATCGGAGGTCCTTGAAGCCGGCAGGTGAGCGTCACGCAGTAGATAGCTCAGGGGGAAACCTTTTCATCGATGTAAGGCTCGAGATGCAGTTCCATGATGATTTCGTCGTGAATCGGAATCCCGCGCTCCCCGACCTCCGGAATCTGCGGTTTGATCTTCCGTGCCTCATCGACGACACCGAGGTTGATGGCCACCATTCGAAAGCCGACACGCTGATAGAACCCGACCGCGTGGAGGTTGTCGTTCGTGGTGGCCATCCAGACCTTCTCGCACTCCCGCTTGCGCGCCGCCTCTATGGCCTGGAGCATGAGCGACGAACCGATCCCCTGCCCCGGGAGCGTGCTGTTGAGGCTCAGAAGCTCCATCTCCTTACCCTCTATGTGATAGGTGAGCAGGCCGACAATCCGAGCGTCCCTGCGCTCGATGAACCCCTGCTCCTCGTGGGGATAGAACGGCCGCCCGTGACTCATGATCAACCGGCTGTGCCAATGCCGTTCGATGAAATCCGCGACTTCATCCCGGTCGCTGCTTTGCATTTCGGTTCGCGTCATAACGCCAGATGTTGTATCCGACATTGACCCCAAACGCCAGTGTCGCTGATCGATGATCGTACGGAAACGAGTCGCGCCGGCAGATCCACCAGTGACCAAGGCGCCCGCCTTCGGTTGTCGCAACCTCCTGTGATGTTTATAGTTGTAGCTGGTCGGCGTAAGTGGTCGGTTGTACGAGAAAATGATGAGCAATTCACAGCTTGATTTTGTTTTCGCGGCCCCGCACCCGGACGTACATACGTGTGAAATGCTCGGTCTTCCAAACCGCGTTTTGACGGGATGGTGTGCTCTTCACCGGCTGGAAGGCGGTGCCACACAGAGGTGTTTCTTCAACAGCCCCTCAGACGGCCGGGGCATTAAAGGCGCTATCGAGGTGACCGCAACAGGACCGATAGCAGGAGTGGTGAAAATAAGACCGGGCGAACGTGAACATTATCTCACGTCGGCATCGAGGATTCGATGTCACCTGCGGCGGTTGGCCCGGCGGTAAGTGGGAGTGCAGCTATGGATATTTTCCTCGATGACAGCCTAGTGGACAGCGCGTTTGTCGGCGACGGGTCCGTCGAGGATGTGCTCCGGCACGTCCAGGACCACCTCTGCCAATGCGACCAGTTGGTCGTCGGCGTGCGCTGCAACGGAGAGGACATGCAGTCCAATGCCATGACGGAAGTCCTGCAGAAACCGGCCTCATCGTACGAGCGCATGGAGATCTTCACGGAAACCAAGGATGCCCTGGTGACCGATGCCCTCGCGCAGGCCTCCACCTGCCTGACGGATACGGAGGAAGCCTGTCGGAACGCGGCGGAGCTGTTCGTTCAAGGGCAGGCGGTCGATGCGTCCGCCATGCTCGTCGATTGCTTGCGCGTATGGCAGCAGATTCATGAGGCCGTTGCCCAGTCGATCCAGCTCCTCAGGCTCGATCCTGAACAGGTCATGGTGGACGACGAGCCGTTGATCGAGCTGATCGCGCGGCCCAAGGATGTTTTGGTCGGCGCCAAGGAAGCGTTAACGGCTCAAGATTACGTCCTCCTGGCCGACATCCTGCAGTATGAGTTCCCGAAAGTGACACAAACATGGCATACTCTGATCGGGAGACTGCAGCGCGAAGCAGAGGACATGATCGCAGGCTGCGGATCCTGACCCGCGACGGGCAAACCCGAGCACGACGAACCACGCCGCTGATATGTGCCCGTCTCGACCGAGAAGCCTTGTTGACTCGACGTGAAGGGACGATTCTCGGGTCGGCCTTCGTGGGCAAATGAAGGACGGGAAACTGGATAACGAGTGACCTGTTCCTGCCGTCGAAAGTGGGTTA
>JAUXGE010000172.1 GCA_030622435.1 Planctomycetota bacterium | reverse complement strand
GGTGATTGTCTGGCCGGCGTCAAAGCCGAGGTTGAGCAGCTCATCCTCGGTCTCATCCGGGCTGTATGACCCGGCCGCAGCCGGCATGGGAGTGTCGAAGTACTCAAAAGGGTCGCCAGGGTGGAGCTGGACGGTCACCAAGCCGTTGCCGGCGAGTCCCGGGCTGCCCGGGTCGAGCGCCCCCACGCCGCCAAAGGAAAGATCAGAGGAGTATTGTTCATCCGATGGGATTGTCAGGGTGATCGTCCGCACCGAGCACCCGTCTACCTCCTCAACCTCGACCGACACATTGGAAAAGGACATGCTATTCGCCCACTCCGGGTCGAAGGTCAGGAAGCTGCCCGAGATCGAGAATGAGGTGAGCGGATCGATCTGTTTAGGAACACCGCCCGCGCCTGTGTGCATTATCTGCTTTGTGACCGAGAGCCGGCCGACCGTGTCGCCCGCACCGGCAAGCGTCAAGGTCAGATCCGCCTGTGCACAGCCCATCACGTTCTCGCTGCAACTGCCCGACGACGGCGTGATGACTGAGATGGAGGGTTGGTTCTCGGCGAACACGAACACCACGGCGTTGGCCGGTGCACGGGCGCAGTAGTATCCGTCGGCATCAGTTACCGCCGTCACACCGGGAGCCACGTATACGTACTCGATGGGAAACGGATCGTCGTTCGCATCCGTCAAGCGCCCGGCCACGCAGGAGTCCAGCTCGATTTCGATGTCACCCGTGTCGTCACAAATGCCTTCGTTGCAATCCGCAGGATCGCCGCCCACGGTAATCGTACGGGAGGCAACAGGAGCAGCGGCGCTGTTGAGGCGCACTTGGATGGTCACCGTCGAACCGCGCTTTACCTCCACGCAGAACATCCCATCGCCATCGGTCCGGGTCTCACTGGTCCCGTTGTAGGTGACCCCGACGGCGACGATGTACGCCCCCACGACCGGATCACCGTCTGACACGACCCGGCCGGTGACGCAGTTCTTCTCGTTGATGGGGAGGTCGGCGTTCCAGGCACTGAAGTGATCCACTGCGGCGAACCAGGCCAATCGGCCCGAACCGTCAGAGGCTTCGACCACCACACCCTGACCTCGCTCGATCCAGGTGGCGGTTTCCTCGTCGAACTCCCAGAGCGGGATGGTATCTCCCGGGCTGAATTGACTCTGGGCGTTGTCCGGCAACACGTATTCAATGTCGGCCGATGTCCCAGCGGCGAGGTTGACCTCCTCACCATCTTGGGTGAGCTCGTAGATGGCGAAGCCTAATGACTCCAGGGTGACGTCTTGGCCGGCCTCGGACTGGGCCCCGTCGAACGAGCCGGGGAAGGCCAGCACCTCATCCGTGCTGGGATCGAGGAAAGTGGCTGTCAACTGTACGTCACCCGTGACCGGGTTGCCGTCGGCGTCGACCAGCGAGCCGGCCGGTATGGTGACTGCGGAGTCCCCGCTGCGCTGGGTGGTGTCGGTGTCGGCGCTGATCGTCACCGTGTCGGCGGCCCGGGCCATGATGATGCAGGCCGGTGTGGCCGAATCCGCTGCGTCGACAACAAGGGCTTTGGCGGTGGTGGCAAACGCGGCCTGCCGGAAAGTGGCGATGATCGTTTCGCCCGGTTCCAGGTCGGAGAATGAATAGAACCCTTTATCCTCCGTCGAGGAGGATCGGCCGTTGTTCAGGGTGACGGCCACACTGGGGATGGGGATACCGTCCACGCTCCAAACCTGGCCCATAAGGACGCCGACATCGCCGCTTGGCCCGTCATCTGTGCCACCGTCATCGCCGGTGCCGGTCCCTCCGGTTTGACACGCTCCGGCCAAAACGAGGATGGCTGAGGCTACGACTGAGAGTTTAGTTGCGGAACGGATTCTTGACGGAAGAGTTCTGTACATCGGCACATCCTTTCAGCCGACAGAAACCATGAAACCAAGGCCTCCTGGCAACGGGCGGGACTCGTGGCCGTCTAAACGCCCCGTGACTTACGTGCACAGGAGGATCACGATAGACAAGTTTATTGGGTTAGACATAGATCACAAGCAAACGCCGGCGCGCTTCGTCCAGTGCGGTCAGCCCAGCAGATACAGGAAGCCTCGAACCGACGTGGGTCAACTTCGGAAGTGGTTCGAGATGCAGCGCAGGCTTGGCGGCCGGCCTCGCCGCCTTCGAGACGGCGCACGTATGTGACCGCCGTTCAGCTCGGCAGGATATCGGTCAATGGCGGGCACTCTTCCCGGAGCAACGAGTACAACTCAATGTCTTGCGTGACACCGCGAAGGAAAAAGGCCTTCCTGAGCGTGCCCTCGTGGCGGTAGCCCGCCTTTTCGGCCACGCGCTGGGATGCGGCGTTGCCTGGAGCCGTGTGGAGGCAGAGCCTGGGAATGGGCTTGAGTGCGAAGAGATATGCTGAGAAGATCGGCAGTGCCTCGCTCACGATGCCCTTGCCCCGGTCTTCTCGCCGAAAGAGCGCGTAACCCACCTCGTATCCCTCCTGGTAGGTAGCCCCTTTGAAGAAGAAGATGGTGCCAAGCATGCGGCCCTTCTTGTCCGTGATCAGCATCCTGCCCTGGTCTTGGTCCCACCAACCCTTCTCGCGGAAGTCGTTGCGACACTGAGCCGGCGACGTAAAGGAGATCGGATAGAACGCTCCGCGCTCGGCGTAGCGGTTGTAGAGCGTGAGGAACTCTTCCAGGTCCTCTTCCTGAAAGAGTCGCAGGATGATGTTCTCTCCTTCAATCATGACTACCTTTCCCAGTGCAGTCCCTTTTCTGTCTGGTCCTGTCTGGAAAATGTAGCGCCACCCCTTGTGGGTGGCGCAAAGTATGTGTCCGAGGGTCGTCCAACGATCGTCCTTTGCGCGACGCATATGGCGTGGCGCTACGTACCCTCTGCCTGTGCGTTGGCTGCCTCACTCAGGTCAAGGGCCATGATCCGATGGCGGTCCCGAACGTAGAGCTTGGTACCGACAAGTGTGGGCACCGTCCACGCATTGCGCTTCAGCAGCTCGAACTTCGAGCGAATCTTGAGCTTCTTCGACTTCGGGCTAGTCAAGGCAAGGTTGCCGTCTTCGTCGAGTATGATGAGCTTCTTGTCTCCATAGACACAATTGGCTTTCGAGAAGCCACGCTTCTTCCAGAGGAACTCACCCGTCTTGACGTTCACTGCCGCCATGAATACCGGGCCGAAATCGCCGCTCGATCCATAAACCACGTCGCCCACGCGTACTGCGGTGCCGTGCATGATCTGCATTTTCTTGTTGTGCCAGAGCTCCTCCGCAACGGTCTTGCCGTTCTTGCGGTTCAGCTTGATCCCACGGGCGCCCATACCATATGCACTCGAGACAAACAGGATGTTGTCCTCACCCCAGACCGGCGTACAGATGCAGGATCCGATGTGAACGTCCTGCATCCATTTCAACTCGCCGTTGTTGGGGTCAAGCCCGGCCCCCCCTTTTTCCATCATGACGACGACCTGATCTTCGCCATCGACGTTGATGATAAGCGGCGTTGCCCATGACGGCATGAAGTTCTGGGCCTTCCATGCCACCGAGCCGTCGGCTTGCTTGAAGGCGATGACGCCTTGTCCTTCACCGCCCAGAGGCAGGATGATCATATCCTTGTATGCCGTGGGGCTTGCCCCGTAGCCGTAAATCATCGTTGGGGCGCCGAACTCCTCGACCAGGTCGTGGCTCCAGATCTTCTTGCCGGTTGTCTTGTCGAGGCAGTGCAGCTTGACGGTCGCACCGATCGTGTAGACCCGATCTCCTACAATCAGTGGGGTAGAGTTCGGGCCGGGTCCGAATCTTGTATCCAGGTCTTTGGCCCACGTAACGGGATACTTGTATTCCCAGACGGTGTTGCCGGTCGCGGGGTCGAGGGCAACAACAACCTCGTGACCTGTTCTTTTCGCAGCTTCGTCGGAGTTTTCCTCAGAGGGTTTGTCTTCGGCGCCGCCGGTCTTGTCCGATCCATCCTCATTCGAGGGAACAGGCTCGCCGGGAAGCCAGTACATCGTGTAGAGCCTCCCACCCTCACAGGCAATGGACGAGTATCCGTCGCCGAGGTTCCTTGACCAGAGCTTCTTGGGTCCATCCACCGGCCATTTCTTCGCCAGGCCGTCGGTGCTTACCTTGAAGTTGCTGTCGCGGCCGCCCCACTGAGGCCAATCATCGTCCGCCCCGGCTGACGCAGCCGTACCGACGGTTAGAGATACGGCGAAACACAAAAACACCCGTGTCGAATAACGGCTGGAAACCGAAAACGCAGCTCTCATCATGTAGTCCTTCCATAGCAGCCTGTTGTAGTAACTGTGGCATTGGCTGGGTGGCCCATGGCTTTAGCCGTGGGGGACTCGAATCGGTGGGCCAATCGTGTCCCCACATCCGAAGAGGTGAGCCACCCCCAAGACTCCGTCGAGCCTGAGTATGGCACTCATCAATCGAGTAGTGACGATGCACTAGCCGTCTTCCTCCTCGTCGTCGTCATCGTCCTCTTCTTCTTCGGCCTTCCTGCGCTCCTCGGCTTTTCTTCTAGCTTCGGCCTTTTGGGCGTTACGTTCCTTCTCGGTCAGGATCAAGGTCCTGCTCTTGATCGCCGTCTTGAAGTTGGCGAACTGTGGATCCCCTTCGGCAGGAACATTCGGCATGATCTTCGACAGGGGTATTCTAATGTCGACGTCGGTCTCGCTGGTTTTTTTGACTATCCGGCCCAGCTCGACATCGTATAACCCAGTACCTGAGATTGAGCCTTTCACTTCCGCTTCGGGTTCGGCTTCGTCCGCCTCCTTCTCGGTATCTGTCTTTTCACCTTCCCCCTTTGAACCGTCGTTCTTCGATTCGGTGTCTTTCTCGCTTTCTGCGCCCTTGGACACTACCCCCGTGAAAGAGATCCAGACGATCTTCCGTCCGTTCTCCACGCCGATCCGATCTACCTTGTACTGATAGTCAGTGACGATCGTGCCGACCATGTGCCTCTCCATCGATGAGGATGCCTTCCACGAATCACCGACTTTCACTTTCTTGTTCGGATAGATCAGCAGCGGGATCGTGCCCCAGGTCTCCTTACCCCGCTCGTCGGTGAATTCCTCCTTCATCTGCTCCCAGTGCATGCTGGCGATTGCTATCTCGGAGATCTTCTTGTTGATCGCATCCAGTCCGGAGAAGGAAACCACGACGCCGTCTTTGTCCTGCTCCATCGTCATGGCCATGCCGATCATCGGTTTGAAAATCGTACCGAGTTGGGGTGCCGCCTCTTCGTTCTCGGGGTCGTCCGTGTCGAATTCGACTTCGCCCATCATGGGCGCCTCGACCTTGCGAGCCGCGCGGTCGTAGGTCAGTACGGTCCTTGTATTGCCGCCGGGGGCCGCCTCGGTTTTCTCCCACAGACCATACAACTGCTCCATGTGGAACTTCATTGGGGGCATGGGCAGGCCGCTGATCTCTTGCTCGATCTCGCTCTGATTCTCGATGTAGCTGACTCGACCGTGCACGTAGCCGCGCTTGACCATCACCGACTCGCCGAAGACCGGCCCAGACGAGAGGACTGCCAGAGGTGAGAGCATCAACACAGCACCAAGTAAGCTCGTTCTACGATGTGACATTGTTCATCTCCATGTCATCATTGCGTGTGGCCTCGATGACACCAGCCCGACAGCGCATCGGAAGACGGTTCTAAGTGTACGCGATCTAATCCGAAAGTCCTTGTCTGACCGGCAGAGGTTTCGCGTATGACGACCGGCCGGGCAGTATCCTACCAAGCCGCACCGTCCAACGCCAAGCGAGAACCGTGGGGTGTGCGATTGGGTGTAAAATCTTGTCGGCTCCACGGCTCGAGGGCACGAAGCTCGAAACGTCGGTCAACATTCAGTGAACCTTTCCCGCCGGGGTGCCATGGCCAAGCGGACGACGGTCGTGGACGCCTCGCTGATGGGAAACATGCCCACGCCTCGCACTTCAGTACTCCAAGTGATCAGCGCGGCCATGTTGCCGTTTCACGGAGGGCCTCTCATCTTTCCCCCGGCTTGGGCATGGCACCCGCAGTTGGGTGCACTGAATGTACACAAACGTCGTGGTGAGCGGCGAGATACTCGGCACTCCGCGCGAAGCTCAAACGTAGACGCGCCATCACCCCTTTGCCTTATACCGGTCCGGTTCGCCGAAGACGTCGATCGTGCGAAAGTGGCTCAGAAACTTCGCGCCGTGTTCCACACCGGCCGGGATGAAGTACGAGTCACCGGGACGGTAGCGCTTCGTCTCGTCGCCGATAGTCAACTCCATCTCACCTTCCACCACGATACCCCACTGATCACCATGGGTATGCATGGGAACCTCGCCGATTGGATCGATGTCGAAGAACACGACCTGATGATCTCCGGCCTGGGAGAGCCATCCACGTACCCCCTCGATAGGCAGGTCGACTTTGGGAAGACGAGTAATGAATTCCGGGAATGTGCCTTGGGACATAGTCATGTCTCGTGGGGTTAGAGATGCCCGATGTATTTGGCTCCTTACATGTCTTTACGCGGGGGCGCGGGAGTGACCAGCGAGCCCCGAATCCTCGGCGGGTCGATCAGAACTCCGACCCATCTCTGGACCTAGATCAGTCAGACCACCCCGGCTGTCAACCTTGCATTGTTGCTGGGACATTCCGGCGGCGCGGCCAGATGCTTCGGTGCTGTGTCATCATCTCATGCGACTGAGATTGTAGCGGCCTGCGTCCTCGCAGGCCGTTTTCTCGGGCACGTGATTTTGCACACGACCGCTGGCGGGAATGCCGGCCGCTATCGGAAAGACAAGATTCGTTGGCACTTGCCACACATGATGGCCACACCCCCAATCCGGCCACGCGGCGGGAATCTGATCGCGCGCATGTGAGTTCGGGTACGCAACTTGCTCGAATCAGAGCAGAGGGTCCGCGTGCGTCCGAATACGGACACATGCCGGGTAGCGAGCGGCAGGCCTGCAGATTTGGCACGGTCGCTGTTGCCCGCTACCCTACCCACGCGATTCATGAGAAACACTGAGCTGCAGCCCACGTAGGGGGGGCATAACCCGGCTCACGATGCATAAGCCTGACAGCCGAGTCGTCTCCAGTGCATGCGCACGGCCGGATCGATTGCTGTTCCGGGGTACACCTTACCCGTGCGTCACGGCTCGGTGCGGGCAGAAAGGACCGACCGATGGATGTCGTACTAGATGGGAATTCTCTCTCGATAGAGCAGCTCTGCGCAGTTGCCCGTGAAGGGGCCACTGTCTCGGTATCACCCGACGCTCAGACGAAGATGCAGAAATCCCGTGACGTGATCGAGAAGGGCGTTGCAGACGGGGCCGCCATTTACGGTGTGACCACCGGGATCGGGGAGTTCGCGCGCATAAGCATCTCAACCGAGCAGAGCGCCGAACTTCAGCGACGGATCATCTACAGCCACTCGGCAGGGACCGGCGACCCTCAGCCCGAGGACGTGGTCCGAGCCGGCATGACCTGCCGGGCCAACACCCTGGCAAAGGGATACTCCGGCGTTCGTCTCTGTTTGCTCGACACCGTGATCGACATGATCAACAAGGGGGTCGTCCCCTACATCAACGAAAAGGGCTCGCTCGGGACCAGCGGCGACCTATCCCCTCTGTCTCAGTTCGCGGAGGTAGCGCTCGGCGAGGGCCGCGCGTTCTATAAAGGCGAGCAGATGTCGGGCGCTGAGGCCATGAAACGCGCGGGGGTCAAGCCCACCGACCTGACCTACAAGGAAGGGCTCGGTCTGATCAACGGTTCGCAGGTAATGACCGCCGGTACTGCGCTGCTGGTCTACGATGCCGAACGCATACTCAAGAACGCCATGATTGCCAGCTCGATGGCACTGGATGCCCTTCGTGCAGTCGAAAGGGCGTTCCACCCGCTCGTCCACAGGATCCGCCCCTACCCGGGACAGAACGCGGTGGCAGGGAACCTCCTGCGTTTGTTCGACGGCAGTGAGATCATGGCCAACAAGAGCGGCAAGGTGCAGGACGGCTACAGCATGCGTTGCACTCCGCAAATTATGGGTGCGTCGCTCGACGCCCTCGAATATGTCCGCCGGATAGTCAGCATCGAGATGAACTCCGGTGCGGACAACCCACTTTTCTTTGGCGAGGAAGGTGAGTACTTCGCCGCCGGCAACTTCCATGGGCAGGGTGTCGGCATGGCCGCCGATTTCCTGTGCATTGCCATGTCGGAGGTCGCCAACCTCTCCGAGCGGCACACGAACCGGATGCTGAACCCCGTGCTTTCGGGGCTGCCGGACTTTCTCGTCGAGGGCAAGGGGCTCAACTCGGGTCTGATGGTGGCGCAGTACACGGCCGCGGCGCTCGTGTCCGAGAACAAGGTTCTGTCTCATCCCGCCTCGGTGGATTCGATCAGCGTGTCGGCCGACCAGGAGGATCACGTCAGCATGGGACCAATCGCGGCCCGAAAGTGCGGGGAGATCCTCAAGAACGTCAGGACGGTTCTGGCGATCGAGATGATGTCCGCGGCGCAGGCGTTCGAGTTCCATGAGGGTCGCCGGCCCGGGAAGGGGACGGCCGTTGCGTACGACCTGATCCGGTCGAAGGTGCCGAGGCTGGTGGATGATCGGGTGCTCTACCCGGATATCGAGGCCATCCGCCAGATGGACGAGGATTGCAGCATCCTGGACGCTGTCGAGGCCGAAGTCGGACCGCTCAACCTGGCCCGCGACATGGAGATGCCCGAGCCGAACGTTCCGGCGTAGGCTTGCAACAAGACTGATTATGCGGTTCGAGCCCGGGCAAGCTGATGCTTGGTATGTGTTTAGCGTGGGATTTGGGTGGCATGGGCAAGGATCGCCTCCAGCTAGACTCTGAATCGAAGATAACGTTTGTTGGCGATCCTTGCCCGTGCGTGCGACGCGTTGGTGGGCAACACGGGCAAGCTGCACTGTGGGGTGTCGGTCATGGACTGGTCCTGTTCACGTAGACGGCAGCCCAGGCTGCTTAGCCCTTCGCCCGCTTGCCCATGCCACCCACCGCTGAACACGTACGATGCTTGCCAGGGCTACACGCAAACGACCTAACCCGGACAACGCATTCGGCTGACAGAATGCCGACACTAACATCATGGAACACGCCATCGAGCATGCCGTCGGCATCTACATCGGGCTGCTGCTGCTCGCCTGCACGGTCGCCATCCTCACCAAGCTGACCACGCACCTGCCGTACACAATCTCGTTGACGGTAGTCGGGCTCGTCATCGGAGTCTTGCACTTCGGTCCCGATCTGAAAGAGACGGGGTTCAGTACCGAGCTGATCTTCTTCGTGTTCCTGCCGCCGCTACTGTTCCATGGCGCAATGCACATGGAGCTCAATCGCCTGCTGAAGCATATCGGGCCGATCGCCTGCTTTGCCGTACCCGGCGTGATCGTCTCGACGCTGCTGGTCGGTGGGCTGGTCGGGTGGCTGGGTGGGATAAGTTCGATGCTGGTGGCCATGCTGTTCGGCGCATTGATTTCTCCGACCGATCCAATCAGCGTATTGGCACTGTTTAGAGAGTCCAAGGCGCCGGAAGATCTTCGAGTGCTGGTCGAG
>JAUXGE010000321.1 GCA_030622435.1 Planctomycetota bacterium | reverse complement strand
TTCATTGCCTGGTCTCAGCCTAAGCGTGGCTCATACATCCCGACCACCATCGCTTACGGCGACTACCTCTATGTCGGGGACGACAGGGGCATCTTGTCTTGTTACGATGCGAAGGGCGGACGGAAAATCTACAGGGAGAGATTGGCCGGCAACCTCGGTGCATACTCCGCCTCGCCGGTGGCCTCCGACGGCAGGATCTACTTCACCGGCGAAGATGGCGACATTCACGTCATCAAGGCCGGCCCCAAGTTCGAACTCCTCGCCACGAACTCGATGGGTGGTGCTTGCCTTGCGACCCCGGCGATCACCAGCGGCATGATCCTCATTCGAACGAGCAAGCACCTGTTCGCAATCGGGGAGTAGTCGATTAGTATTAGAGGAAGTCCGAGCGGGTGTTCAGGGAAACAGGGCCGGATTACGCATGGTCCTGTGGAAATGCGTCTGCGAGGTTGACGTGCCTGTTTGATGCTCTGTCTCCCTCGGAGACCCGGCAACTGGGTTTTCTGACAAATATTCACAAAACCCCAGCACAATGTGATGGATAACCGAGCACGCAAGTTATACGATCCGAACCCGAGTCTAACGTCCGGCCCGGCATCGTCGGGCCAGTAAGGAGAAACGGCCATGAAGCGAGTAATCTGTCTGTTGTTGAGTCTGTCTTTTGCATCCGTAGCGGTCTACGCGGAGGACCCCAAGCCCGGTGAACTCACCGATCCGCTCGAGATCCTCAAGAAGGTGGATGCGGCGGCCAAGGCTGTCACCAAGATCCAGTACAAATCCGTCGCCGAGATCCCGGCGGCGTTCGCAAACCGGTTCGGCTTTCAGAAGGTCGAAGCCACATACATCGTGAGCGGTGTGGTCAACGGCCAGCCGGAGAAGTACTTCGCGGACTTGAAGATAACGATGCCCGGATCAGCGGGAACAAGAAGGGTGACGGCCGGTTCCGACAACGACATGTTCTACGTCGTTGACCACGAGGGAAAGAAGGCCTATGAGGATATCGATCCTGCGGTGGTCGGTCCGGCCGGTCGGGCCTTACAAGCGGCCAGCATGATCGAGTTCACGCACCCAACCCCGTTCTCTGACGAAATCAACGCTACAAGCCGTGAGCTGCGTGGCAGCGAGAAGGTCGGAGGCGAGGACTGCTATGTGGTCCATGTTATCTACGCAAACGAGCAAGCCCCGCAGGCAACGTGGTCCTTCTCCAAGAAGGACTTCCTTCCACGGAAGCGGATTGATGTGTATCCCACCCCCAACGGTCAGACCGCCAATCAGGTCAAGACCGTCACGAACTTGGTCGTAGACCCGAAGCTCAGCGACGACGTGTTCAAGCTAAAGCTGCCCGACGGCTACACGAAGACGGATGACTTCGCACCGAACTTCCTTGCGCCCCCGCAGCCGCCACCGGCCTGATCAAGATCGAGGAGCACGCACCGGGGACGGTCGGATTCTCAACGACCCTCCTCGGTGCAGTGCGAACCGACCACACTCGCCCGGGGTTCTCTGCATACCCCGAGTCCCATGCCCGATCGTATCACGGGCATGTTCGATTCGGGTGCAATCTCGGGTGGCTTGCCTTAGCTTGGGCCTATTCGCACGTTCAAACAAGCTCGCCCATGGCGCCCAAGCCGCCAAGGGGAAGGTTGACGGGATAGTAGTCTCTCAGGGCCTCAAAGACAGGGAACCAGGAGTTAAAAAACATGTCATTCCGTCGTACGTTTTCGGGAGCGGAATGGGAGCAGAAGATCGGCTACTGCCGGGCGATCCGGGCCGGAGATCACGTTTATGTCACCGGCACGGCACCGATAGGAGAAGATGGCAGGAGCGTGTATGCGCCCGGTGACGGCTACGGCCAAACCAAGCGGTGCTTCCAGATCATCGAGAAGGCGCTGCATGATCTGGACGCGACCATGGCCGACGTGGTGCGAACCCGCATGTTCACGACAGACATCACTCGCTGGGCGGAATTCGGTCGGGCACACGGCGAGTTCTTCGCCGAGCATCCACCTTGCACGACTTTGGTGGAGGTCAAATCCCTGATGGATCCGGCCATGCTGATCGAAATCGAGGTCGATGCCGTTGTCTTGTCGCCGTAGCTGCGTGTGACACGCATCGTCACACCCAGTCCGGCCGTCAGGCCTCTTACTTGCGCGTGCCATAGAACCGACACCCTAAGGCGATCGTTGCCTGGCGCCTCAAAACGGAACCTTTCCGATTGCTTCTGAACCCAGGAGCGACATTCGCTCCATCTGATCTCAACGAGTTCAAGTGGATTCTGTCGGCGTGCGCAGCGTTTTGCGGCAATCCTAATAGCTGCGGTGGACATCCTGTGCTCGCGTTCCTGAAACGGCCGAACAACCATATACGGGTATTCCCCTATTTTCGTACCCGGATACACAGCTACTATCATCGTGTTTAGGTACTTTCATTGCATTTGTCAGCGGTCTTGAAAAACATGGCATCTGAAGCGACTGTCTTTGTCGTCGATGACGACCCTTCTGTACGGGAATCCCTGCAACGCTTGCTCGAATGCGAGCACCTTGACGTGGAAACGTACTCCTCCGCCTCCGACTTCCTCGGTGCATACGAACCGGGTCGTCCAGGCTGCCTCCTTCTCGATATTCATATGCCGGGGATGACCGGCCTGGAAATGCAGGAGCAGTTGCATCTCCGCAACATCGACCTTCCGGTCATCATCATTACCGGTCATGCGGATGTGCCCGGCGCCATAAAGGCGATGAAGGCCGGCGCCGTGGATTTCATCGAAAAGCCCTACAGCAACGATACGCTCCTGGCGAGCATCCACACGGCCTTGGATGCTCACAGCCGACAGCGGGCGGATGCGGAGCAGCGCCGGGAAGCCCAGGCACGACTCCAACAATTGACCAAGCGAGAGCATGAAGTCATCGATTTGGTCGTAAAGGGCCTGTCTAACAAACGCATCGCGGCTGTCCTCGGTATTTCGGAGAAGACCGTGGAGGTACACCGTGGCAACATGATGCGGAAGATGTGCGTGGGCAACGTCGCCGAACTCGTTCGTGTGGCTCTTGCCGGCGGCGTGTAATCCACGAACTCACCCAGCGCATTCATCTCGATTCGCGCCACCAACGCCGTCGGCAGTGTAACCGCCTCATCGGTCGTCCGTTGGATGTGTGGTGATCTCGACGGTGACGGCTCGGTCGACCATTCGGACTTCGCCCTTCTGGCGGTTTGCCAGACAGGTCCGCGCGACGCCGTTGGCCCGGGCTGCGAGTGCGCGGACACGGACAACGACGGGGATGTCGATCTCTCTGATGTTCAAGCGTTCCAGATTTCGTTCGGCCGATAGCGTAACGATAACGAACCACCTGCCGCACTTCCGTCAGCCCGTTTTCTTACCGACCGTGCCCGGCCGGTGGCTTGCTCTCGCACGTCCGCCCACTCTGACCGGGATCAATTAGTGAGCTGTCGCTTCTCACAGGGCAGTCCTGCCTGCGCGAGGGGGTGAGTTTCTTCCGAGCAGGCAGGTGGATTTGACTTCGCGGAGGGTCGATGTTAACGTAGTGTAAGTTGTAGAGGGTGTGTTAAAGCGCCCATCCTATCGGCCTTACTTGATTAATTGAAGGTCGAGGGACATCTGGAAGCCTTCGAGGCGGGGTCGGCGCCACAAAACGAGGCGTATGTCGGATGGGGTGAGGTTTTACGCTTGCTCTGTCGGAGACCTCTGATTGGAAGGCTCTTAGCGGAAGCCGCGTTGGGCTTTATCGAGCCTGCCGCTCGCGGTTTCCGCCACGGGCCCGTGGAATTTTTCGGTGAGTGAAACTGATCTGGTTGCGCGCGCGCAGGAGCTCCTCGGGTATCAGTTCCGTGACACCGGCCTTCTGATCACTTCGTTGAGGCACTCGTCCGGAACTGATGCGCGCGTTGACAGCAACGAGCGGCTCGAGTTCCTCGGTGATGCGGTTCTCGGTCTTGTCGTGTGCGACGAGCTGTACCACAGGTTCACGGCCTGGCTGGAAGGCGATCTGACAAAGCTCAAATCCGTCATCGTGTCGCGTCGAGTGTGCGCAGACATTGCCGATGAAATCGGACTGACCTCGTTTCTGATCTGTGGCGACGGCATCAATGGCCAAGGCCAGCTTCCGATGTCGCTGCGGGCGGCGGTGTTCGAGGCTGTCATCGGGGCGGTGTACGTCGATGGGGGTTTCCAGGCCGCCAAGGAGTTCATCCTGAGGTCTGTGACCGGCCAGATCGACAGTTGGGCGGAATCTGAGAACCGGGATAATTTCAAGTCCGCGCTGCAGCAGTACGCGCAACGGTGCCTGGCGGCCACACCACGCTACGAGACCCTTGACGAAAAGGGGCCCGATCACAGCAAATGCTTCGAGATCTGCGTCGTCATCGGCACCGAGCGGTTTCCCAGTGCCTGGGGGCCGAGCAAGAAGGAGGCCGAACAGGAGGCGGCCCGACGGGCACTTGAACAACTCCAGGGCTCTTCACAATCGACCACACGCCGCGACGACTGACCGTCAGCAGGACGACTCCGAGCACATTCACCCCTACCCACAGCCTATTGAAGAAGGTTCTCTTTCTCGTGTGGCACCGACCTGCAAAGAGCTTGTATTACGTGTCAGGTCCCGCATGCACCTTGCTCCGCGTGCCCGAGCAATGCATGCCATGCGCCCAGAGGCACAGTGCCATGCCCAAGCGAAACGCGGGCATGTAGAGGCCGACCCCCGTGTCGGCCGTGGCAGAGGATCGACGAAGACTCCGCCCCTACAAACTTGGGGACTCCGCAACGGTCAAGCGTATTTCAGCCCGTGTGTACCCCCTGGAATTCGAGATCATGCGGTGATTCCGACCGAATCCCGATAGAATACAAGAGAAATGGCATTCATACGGACAATGAAGAGGCGGCCTTGGGGGCTGATCGTCGGGTGCGCGACGACTGCAATCGGCTGCGCCGGTTTTGCCGCCGGCTTGTTCGATCGTCTGGACGCCTACGGACTGGATGTGCATTTCCAATGGCTGAGCACGATCGAGTCCGACCCTCGCATCGCTTTGATCGACATCAATGACCACGCTCTGCAATCCGTGGGAGATTGGCCCTGGCCGCGGCGGCAATACGCACGGCTCGTCGAGACTCTGGACGACTTGGGTGCCGAGGCAATCGTGCTCGATCTCGTCCTGTCGGAGCCCTCCCCTCCACGCAGCAGGCACGCCGGTCTCGGACCCCATTACGACGTGGATACTCTCTTGCCCGAGCGAGGCAGCCGGTCTGACGACCATATCATCTACGATGACGACGAGTTGCGGGAAGCAATGATCAAAGCGGGAAACGTCTACCCGGCGATGTTCTTCCGTCTAAGCCCACCCGGCCTCGATCGGGAGGCGATGTTCGACCATGCCTTG
>JAUXGE010000423.1 GCA_030622435.1 Planctomycetota bacterium | reverse complement strand
TTTCTGGAACAGCCGAACCCGGGGGCGACGTAACAATGGGGAAGCGCCTTGCCAAACCACGGCCGCCCCCGGGGTCGGCCGCTACATCCTCAATGGTGCGTCTGGGACGCACCCTACAGCTGATCTTGCCACGCTTCCGGCAGCCTCACTGCTGACACAGCAGTGGCACACGCGGGGTGCCATGGCCAAGACCTGCCAGAGGCAGGCGCGGCCATGTTCGTCGCCATGTCAGTTGAATGGTGCGTTAGAGACGCACCCTACAGCTACAGCTACCAAAGCCCTGTTCCACGATCTTGTCGCCGGACAATGAGGTGGGTCAATGACCCACCCTACGGCACTGATCGCGCCGCGTTGCCGGCAGCCGGCACTGCTGACACAGCAGTGGCACATGCGAACGGCAACGACGGTCGTTGCGCACGCGCTTCGGTCGACGCGGAGCCTGGCCGCTACGGCGATAGGTTGATCTGGATGTTGACGAATTCGAAGTCGTCGATGTCGCTCGTGCTGGGTCGGGCGATGATCTCGAACGTGTTCGTACCGGCCTGGAGAATGTCGATGTCGAACGATGCGGTGAACTCGCCGAAGCTGCCGTCGGAGGGAGCGTCGTCCAGGCGATCATCGAGCACGACGCCGTTTATTCGGATCTTGTGAGCGCGCTGGACGCCCTTGGCCATCAGAGTCACCTCGGCCTCGTTGAAGTAAGGTGGAAGCTGCGCTTCGGATAGTTCGAACTCGGTCGCGAATGTACTACCCTCGCTGGTCTTCTGAAACTGGCTGTTGATCGTGCCGTCGAAGTTGTCATCTCCCAAATGGTGCACGTCGGGCACGGACTCCATGGCGACAGTGGTCAAGTCCTCCGGGGCGAGTTGGAAGTCCACCGCGAGCGTAGTCCCTTGCACCATGGCCGAATCCACATTGGCCGTCGACGGCAGGTAACCGTCCAGAGATGCGGACAAGGCGAAAAAGTCGGGGACCTCCGGAGCCATCAACGTGTACCCCCCGTCGTTGCCGGTCGTGACTGTAACGGGCTCTCGATCGGGAAGAACGAGGCGCACCGTCGCGCCCGGGAGGGCACTGCCGGTCGATGCATCACTGACAAGACCGCGAATTGAGCCGATCGGATCGACCGAACCATCGAGGGTGTACAAGGGAAGATAGCGATAGTACACCTCGAGCATGAGCGTGCACAGGGTTGTCTGGTAGATGCGCCCGCCAATGTCGGCCCATTCACCCTTGGGATCCCAACTGCCCGCTGCCGGCCCGTCTTTGCGCTGATGTTCCAGGAGTTGCTCCGTCAATGTCTCGTTCCACACACGCCACGGCTCGCCCTGATGCTGAAACAGCGCGAGCGTTCCGTAATACCAGTAGTAAGTATTCGGAGCATCTTCCCAGTCGGGAAGATGGTCGGCCAGGTACTCGGCCGAGGCCTGCATGCGCGGGTCTTCGCGGCTCAAACCCAGAAGCTGCTGTGCGAACATGCCTTCGGCGGTCATGGCGGGCGTGTAGCCGCGACCGGGTTGATACGCATAGCGTCCAGGGCGCGATGGATGACTGACCAGGTCGAGCCAGTCCCGAGCGGCCTTGAAGGAGGCGGCCGGTGTGGCGATGCCGTTGAGGCTCGCGCTCTTGAGCGCCATGACCTGCCAGCCGAGGACGGAGGTATCGCCTACTTGCCCGGGGTCGTACCGCCATCCCCCGACGCGCGTGTTCCTGGCGCGGTCAATGAACCGTACGGCCAGGTGGATCGGCTCGGCGAGGGACGAGTCGTGGGTCATGCCGAAAGCTTCGGACACGGCGATCGTGGCGATGCCCTGGGTGTACATCGTCTCTTCGCCCCGAAGATCGCCGTCGGGAGATTGCCGTGCAACGAGCCAGCGCAGACCCCGTTCGATGTTCTCGCGATAGGGACCGTCATCAGTGTGGGTGTGCCCCGCACCGTAGAAGCAAAGCAGGGCCAGCCCCGTCAGGGCGTGATCGACGGCGACCTCAGTCTCCCCGCCGCATCCGCCGCACTCCTCGTCGAAATCCTCTCCGTCCCAGTGGCCGTCTTCACTCTGATGCCGGGCGAGCCATGCGAGGGCGGCCGCCACTGCCCGCTCGGTCTCTTCACTGCCGCCCATACGCTCGACCATGGTCAGGCGGTCCGGAGCCGACCGTTGCGCGTATGGATTGGATGGCGGGATCACCTCGGCCGGTAGACTCAAGCTCAGATCCGGCGTTTCCGGAATGAGGAGATCACGAGTAGACGACGGGGAAGCGGCGGCAAGAGCCAGGCGATCGATATCGCGATTGCCGGTCGGTAGCTCGGCCAGGCTCGTCGGGGAATCTTCCGCTGTCTCACGAGCCGTCAACGGTATGTCGAACGTTGGTGTGGGCGTGGTGTTCTCGGTCGA
>JAUXGE010000160.1 GCA_030622435.1 Planctomycetota bacterium | reverse complement strand
GGGCGATCCGCTTTCCGGCGCACCGAAATCCCACTTGGCAGATGACCGAATCATGTCCGACCTTCACAACTCGAAGGGCCAATTCCAGCTCGTCGTCGAAACGAACCGGTTTGAAGTGCTCGCAACTCGTGGCAACGCGGGGAGACTGGTCTCACCCCAGCCGAAGATCCGGCAAGGAACTGCCAATCCTATCCGGTCTTCTTCCTGCCCTTCAGGCGCGTCTTCCGAGGTGGTAGGTTCTTGTGCCGTGGCGGCTTGTCTGATGCGCCTGCGGCGGACGAAGAACCACGCCACAAGGGCGATCACCGCCAGCGGTGTGACGACGGCACCACCGGCCTGCCCCCAGGCGGAGAAGAGGAGGATTTTGTGGATCAGTCCGGCATGCTGCTCGTTTGTCTTTGGAAGCGCATCGGCGTACTTGGCCACGTGGTGCAGCAGGCTGACGGCCGGGGACTCCGTCGGGATCTCCTGATGGCAGGAAAGGCACAAGCCTTGCCGATCCATGTTGTGGCGCTCTTTGTTATTCAGAGGCCGCGAGCCGCTGAAGTGGTGGCCGACGGTCTGCAGTTGCTTACCGTCTTCGGTCACGAAACGCGACCAGTCCGCTTCCAATCCTTCGATTGGTTCGATCTGCGTGCGTGCACTTTGCGGCAGCACCTGGCCTTCCGCCGTCATCAGATCGACGACCGTAGGCTCGTCCCAAGGCCGGTTGAGCCGGCCGCCGCCGATCCCGTACCCCAACGCCTTCTCCGACATGTGACAGGACTCACACGTGCGGGCACGTCCGGTCGTGTGAGGTTGTCCGGGCGAATGATCGATGCCGAGTTGTCCCTCCGGTCCCGCGCCTTCCGATCCCGGTGCCGTGCGGAAGATGTGGTTTTGCACAACCGTCTCGCCATCGGGGCCGATGATGGTGACCGAGGGCTGGCACCCTGGTGTAACCGGTGATACGCGCTGTTCGCCGTTGACGGCCAGGGCCGGATCTTCCCACCGCATATAGGACCGCTGCTCGGATACTTTGCCGGGCACATAAGTGTCGTAGCTTGACTCACCGCGGTCAGCCGCGTGCTCCGGATCCGCGTGTCGGTGCCCGGCGGCGACCCAGTCGAAGCTCCGCTTTCCTTCGGAGTAATCGATCGTGAGATGACACCCGTAGCACTGTGGGATCCACGTGCCGTGGCAGGCGTAGCACTCCATCGTATCCATATGCAGGGTGACCTGTTCCATGGCTACGCGGGCTTCCGTATCCAACTCTCCCTCCGTACGAAGCAGCTTCAACGGCTTCAGCTCCAGATCCTTGCCATTCGCGGTGTGCACCACAACGCGATTGCCGCGTCGAACTACCTCGGGAAACGGATTGCCGCGTGCGGTGATCAGGTAGCCGTCGCCGGCGGCGTAGGTCGTTCCCTGCTCGACTCGCCCGGACAGGGTCGTGGCGACACCTCGCGGCTCACCCGTCCGCGGTGGTGACTGAAACTCGTCACCCCAACCCAGCGGGAGCTCCCACGGATACGCGTTGGGCGTCCCGTGGCAGTCGGAGCACTCGATCTGGATCTGCGCCAGGTTCGTGCCTGCGAGAAAGCCGTCCCCGTGGACGTCGATCGACGTGTGACAGTCCTGGCACATCATGCCTTCCCGGTAGTGAACGTCCGTCTGCATTGCGAGGTAGTGCTTGGTGTGCAGCGCAGGCTGTTCGCCCCCGTCCGCCGTGAAGGGAGAGACGAACGCACTCTCCATCAATCCCTGGAACGTCACACCGATGCGTTTGCCGCGATCGTGGCAGGTCGTGCACGTCTCCACGGGAATCCCGCTATAGGTCGTACCATGGACCGCCACCTTGGTCTTTCGTGTGGCCTGGATGCTATGCACTAACGCGTGCCCCGGCTCGTCCTTGGGAATCGACGGATCGTCGCCCTCGTAGAAGCCCTCGTTGCCATATGGCATGTGGCAAGCGGAGCAACCCATCCCGCGATAGTCCCCCCGTTTCTGTCTGCCTTTGACACCCAGGTGGCACCGCTGACATTCGCTGCGTTGATAGGTGAAGGCCGCGAGTTCGGGATGTTCGGCCAGAGCGGTCAAATCGGTCGGTGCCTCGGGAACTGTCGTCTGACCTTCAGGAAAGGCACCGGGTTCCAACCCCGCCAGACGCTCCATGTACGCGCGGTAGGGATCCGTCCCCAGACGCTCGGCCGGATCGTCGGGATTTCGGACATCGTAGTTCCCCCACCGGTGCTCGTAGCCCTCGAGCGAACCGAACGCCCAGGCCGTTCCCTGGATCTTGCCCGACTCGGTCATCATCAGGCTATTCCACTGGGTACCCGTATGTTCGGCGTGGCACGGACCACACGCGATCTCGTTGACCCACGGGCTGCCGGGGTCGGGATAGAAACGCTCGCCCCCGTGCGCTTCCTCCTTCGTTGTCGCCGCAGGATCTCCGCCGTGGCATACGACACAGCCGGCCGGGTCGCCCATCCCACGCCCCAGACCCACAATCCCGAGCATCATCCCGCTTTCCGGATCTCGAATCGGCTCGATGCCCGCGTGACAGGCAAGGCAACCCGACTCAACGGAGGGCGCGCCGGGGACCTGGCCATTCGCGCAGAACGAGGTCGCCGACATGCCAAGCGTAACCGCTACAAGCCTGAGACGCAGTACCATGATCGATTCTCCTGGGTCCAAACAGATTGTGCGAACCACGCGGATGGCGCAGCGGACGATGCGCGGCGCCGAGGGGATCAGTCCGTATACCGGCTGCCGGCCATGCGCTGGAGTATCATCCGGCTGGCCTCGAAGTTGTGCAAGGGGCCGGCCTGACGAAGCTCGCTGAGAACCCGCTTATCTCCGGCATCGGCGGTCGAACCGGCCTCTTGCAGCAGTCGGTCGATCTCCTCCCGCCAGCCCGGCAGCGTGGGCTCGTACTCCTCGTCGTGGCAGTCCACGCAGGTTTCGTTGACGGCCTCGAGGCTGACGGGCTGGGATACATCGTGACAGTCAGTGCAGTCCACACTCTCGGCCATCGGCTCAGCCGGCAGATCGGGCGTGTCGACGCCGGCCAGTTTTCCGAGCCGAAAGTCCGCCTGTTTCGTATGGCACCCCGCGCACGTCGTCGGGGGCGCGTTGCCGCCGGAGTGACACCGGTCGCACCGAAGCGCCGCGTGTCGTCCCTCCAAAGCGAAGGAGTGGATGAACGCGCCCTCCTGCAACATAGACGTTCCCGACTCTCCTTCCACGGTGTTCAGGAACGTGTGGCAACCATCACATGCGTGGCTGATGGCGCGACCCTGCCCATCCACGTGGCGTCCCTCGTGACACCGGAAGCAACCGGGTGAGTACATGTGCCCGATGTTGTCGGGATAGGTTCGCCAATCGACCTTCATGTACGGAAAGACCGTCGTGCGGTGAATCTCTTGCACGACCTCGACCGCCCGGTCGATCGAGGCCAGGCGCGTCTCGAACACGCCGGGATACCCGGCCTTGTAGAATCCGCGCAAGGCCGTCTCGATGCCCGACGTGGCGCTTTCGGTGTCGGGGTAGGACCGGACGAGCGCAGCGACGGCCTCACGCTTGATGAACGGCAGCGAGGCCTCGATCTCACCGTCGGCCAACGCGCTATCCACGGCCTCCGAAGGCGCCGGAAACCGGTGGGAAGGTCGGTTGTGACAGTCCATGCAGTCCATCCGTCGCGCGCGCCCCTCGGGCTTCGGGGCGGTCGAAGGCCGCCCGTCGGAACGATAGACAGTCACGTTGCCGTCAAAGTCGGTCATTTTAACCCACGGTATCTCTTGAAGCTCGTTGTCCAACGCCACATACTCGATGCGCCCCTCTAACGCGATGTGCATGTGAATGCCCTCGACATTCCCCCCCGTACGCGATCCGCCACCGGTCTTTAGCAGCATGGCAACGTCGCGTCGGGTACTCGATTCGTCCGACGCAAAGCGGGCGCGCTCGACCAGTTGAGCCCCGAAGAACTTCTCCGGCCAGTGGCAGGTCTCGCAAGTCTCCCGTGCCGGTCTCAACTCATGGATTGCGGGAGGTATCGGGCGCGAATAGCTCTCGCGCATCATTGCCAAAACCTGCCGTGTGCCGGACAGCTTCGATTTGACGAACCAGCTCGCCCCGGTCCCTATGTGGCACTCGGCGCAGGTCACCCGGGCGTGGTCGGATCGGGCGTAAGCCGTCGCCTCGGGTTCCATGACCGTATGACAAGCCTTCGAGCAGAAATCCACCGAGTCGGTGAAATGATACCCGTGGTAACTCGTCACACCGACCACCGGGAGGAGGATAAAGGTGCCTCCCACGACGACCTTGACTGCCCGAAGCTGTGCAGCATCCCTGAGGTCTATGCGGCTAAGGCGAAGAGTATACTGATGCGCCGGATCGCGCCGGCGGAGCTTCCGGACCCTCAGGACAATTCCCAGCGGCATGACGATCAGGCCGAGAACGAGGATGCCCGGTATGATCATGAAACCGACGATATCGACGTAAGGGTTACTTGAGGGAGCGACGAGACTGAACAGGCCGAATGTCACCAGACCCAGCAGACCGATGATCGCCAGGAAAGCGCCGGCCATGGTGATTGGGTTGTTCCACAGGGGCTCGGATCCCCGCCCTCGCTTAGGAGTAGAGTTGTTGTCCGGCGGCGGGGTCGACTCACCTTGATGATGATCGGAATCAGGAGGCTCTGCCGGGTGGTCGGAGTTCAAAGCATCTTGTTGCGTCATCTTCGCCTTCCACCGGAGTCCGGATCGTCACAATCTCCTCGCAGAAGGATTTATATCCGGACATGATGGCAACGGCAACGGGCCTGCAACGCTCCCGGAGGAAGCGTTGCAGGCCACCGCCAGAACACCGAAAGGAGCACACCCGGGGTATTCCTTACGGGTGAATCATCGCTGAGGCGTTTGCCGCCCACTCCAAGGTATCTTCTTCATCCGTGTGACACCGCAGGCAGGCGAAATCGAGAGTGATGAACGCCTTGCCCTCGTCATCCAACGCGGCGAAGGACGTATTCCCGCTGTCGCGAGCAACCGGATTACCGTCCACATCAGTGAACATCATCGTGTCGGCATTGTCATCGATCCTCCACACGTGACCGCGGATGTCACCCATGTTGGCGTTGATTGACTGGCCCGACTTTCCCGTGAATGCCATGTGACAAGCGATGCACTCGGTTGGACCTGGATGGACCACATTGACCTCCGCATGGCAATCGGTGCACTCGGCAATGATCCCGGGCGGGGGTTCCAGATTGTCCACGGCCGTGGGATCCTCCAGAGCCGCCTGGATAGCCGCAAGACGCGTTTGGTCGAAGATCGGCTCGTGCGTGTCGTGGCAAGTCATGCAGCCGTTCGGCATGACCGACGCATGCACACTGCGGGAGAACTCGTCCCACTGCTCGTGGTGCTTCACGAAGCCGCCCGAGGCAGCGATGCCGTCCGCACTCCGCGTGTGACATTTGCCGCAAACAGCTTCAGTGTCGGGGTCGCTGTTGATGTCCGCTGCGGACATGGAAGTAACGTGATCGCCGCCCGCACCGTGGCATTCCTCACAGTGAATACCGTCGAACTCCCAGTCTCCGACCAAACCCTCGAGTCCGCGACGGTTCTCGGTGTCCGCGTCGTAGCCGGTTGTGTGGCAATTGCCGCAATCGAACGGCTTGCGCCCGATGTTCTCCTCCCATGGTCCGGGTGTGCCGTCCAGCGTGGTATGATCCTCGTTGTTGTCATACGCCACGAGTTCCTCGCTCGGGAAGTTGTATTGCGCCGTTGGTCCGAGGACGACATATCCATCGGTGTCCATCACCCGATACTTCCAGCGGAACCCGCCAATGACGTACGCCGTGTCCGTCCACTCCAGGCCCGGAGGCGTACTGGGAAGTGTCCCGGTTATCGGGTACGTCGGCGCTTCGCCTTCCGTGGGGACGATCTTGAAGGGATGCCCGGTCAGCATGAAGTTGCTCTTGTCTCCGAAAGAGCTGCCTTCGCCGTGGCAGGTGAGGCACGTGTCCGTCCCGACGTAGGCGGCTTTGGCCGGCCCCTCCGGCACGCATTCACCGTCGATGCAGGTCTCGTCTGCCTCGCAGCTGACGCCCTCGCAAGGATCTCCTGCAGTGACCCGCTCGAATGTGAGCTCACCGCCCGGCAGCTTGATCTCGAGGTCGCCGAGGTCGATTTCTTGAGTGATGGACCCGACCATCGTGTTTTCATCGTCACTGAGCGTGCCCTCGAACACCCGCGCCCCGGTGGGATCCTGGACCGTGATGACTACACCGTTGCCGTCCAGTACGGTCGTCGCGTCATCAGTGGTGAGGGTGGCGGTCGCACCATCCGGCCGGGTCGCACGGAGTTCTACCAGGTTGCCGTTGCTATCAAACTCGCCCTCGTAAACGCAATCCACGCAATCTCCGGGCTCCGCCGGTGTGATCGACCAGGTACCCTCGAGCACCGCCGCGGGCGGCGGTTCCGATGGTGGGATGAGAGGACAACCAGTCAATAAAGACAAGGCCACGGGTACAAGTAACGCACCCGAAACCTTCCGTCGCGTGATCCGCTTCCACTGCAAGCTATGCTCTCTCATCACAGAATCTCCTTAAGGTTCTTGATCAACGCCGCGCCGGCACCGATCGTCCACGCTCAACAGTCATATACCGTTAGGCCGCAATTCCTGCCGGGAAACGCGGCCACGTCCCTATCTACTTCAGTCTCGATTCCTTCTCAATCTCGATCCCAAGAATCTCACGCACACGAACTACCCCAGATGGCCGGGCACACTCTAGATCCCTGCCCCGCCGGCATATAGATCCTGGCGAGTCTGCGCCTGGGTAATCCGGCTTCCCGGTGGCACGCTATGGGGAAGCCAGACGTTACCGCCAATGACCGAGCCGAGGCCTATGGTAATCGGCCCGAGGATTGTCGCCTCTGAGTAGATGATGACATCGTCCTCGACATCAGGATGACGCTTGATACCCTTAATCGGATTGCCATCCTTGTCAAGGGGAAAGCTCTTGGCCCCGAGGGTAACACCCTGGTAGAGCCGCACCCGCTTCCCGATTGTGCACGTTTCACCAATCACCACACCGGTGCCGTGATCGATGAAGAAACTGTTACCGATCGAGGCGCCCGGATGTATGTCGATGCCGGTAATGCTGTGGGCATGCTCGGAGATGATCCGAGGAATCAGCGGTACGCGCAAGAGGTGTAACTCATGGGCCAGGCGGTGGTTCGTAATCGCCAGCATGCCCGGGTAGCAGAAGATAGCCTCGTCCGGGCACGTGGCGGCAGGGTCGCCCTCGAATGCGGCCTGGGCATCGGTGGTGAGGGTCCGCCGTACCTCTGGAAGCCGGTTGAGGAACTCCTGCGTTATCGATGCCGCACGGGCGTCACAGTCTGTTAGGGCGTCCGCCCGGAGGTTCTCGCAAGCGAAACAGAGGCCTCGCCTGATCTGTTCTTGCAGGCTGCGCTGGATACGGTCGAGCGTGCTGCCCAGATGGAAGGCCATGTTGTCGTCGGTGAGTTCCGACGGGCCGAAGTAACCGGGAAACAACACGGTCCGGAGTGCCTCGACGACGTCAATCACCACGTCGCGCGACGGAAGCGGCTGCCTGCCGGGACATCCTCTGTTTGGTCGGTCGAGATGCCCGTTGGCTTCACAGAGAGCGGCCACCAGGGCGGCAAGTTGGCCGTCCCCGGAGGAGCCTTCCGCGGAAGTGGCACGATCGGTTGTCTTGGTGCTCTGCATTGCGATCTTTCTCGATTAATGGCGTGCCTGCGGACCACATCCTTGTGGTCGCAGGCACGGCCAGCCCAAACGGACCATCCTCTCTCCACTTGCGGCACCAGCGGCCGCAGGGTTGCTCTCAAACTAGCGCGGGCTCAGGCTTGGCCTCGAGCGTAGTCGAAGTCATGGCCGAAACGAGTTCCGCGGCGCGCAAACCGGAAAGCAGCATGCCACCGAACGTCGGGCCCATCCGTGGCAGTCCGCGTACGGTACTCACGCTCATGCCGCATACGACAAGACCTGGATAGACTTCGCCGGTACCCTCAACGACGGCGTCCTCGGATTTCTCGGCGTCCATAGCGCCCATTCCAGCGAGCTTGATCAGCCCGCGACTCGCAAGCTTCTCGGCGACCGCGGCATCGTGCCCTGTGGCGTCCACCACCACGTTCGCTTCGAACGAAACCGGATCCACGCAGGTGATCTGCCTGGGCAGTGCCCCAACCGGGGTCCAGTTCGCCACGACGCCCCGGACGCGGTCTTTCTTGAGCACCACGTCATCAATGGAAGTCATGTTCAGGACTTTGACCCCCGCGTCGCACGCGGACGCTATAAGCTTGGAGCAAGCCTCGGGAGCGTCGGCAACAAACAGACCGGCGGTGCTTTCCGTCATGCGGACATCGAGCTTCGCCAGCTCCTTGTGCCCGGGTGCTCGAACCGTGAGCTTGTTCATCAGGAACCCGCCGATCCAGAAGCCTCCGCCGAGGTAGTTGTTGCGCTCGATCAGTAGCACACGCGTGCCCTGTCGGGCAAGCTCTCGCGCGCAGATAAGCCCTGACGGCCCGGCGCCCACTACAATCACGTCGGAGGAAACGTACTCCTCGAGCTCCCGTGCAAAACTGCTCAGGATAGCGCGGGTTACGTCCGCGTCCGAAACCGGGCTGAAAATGCTCTTACCGTCCATGATATTCTCCACTCTGTGCCTGCGGAATCTACACTGAATCCGTGCCTCCACGCAGGCACGGCCCACACGTATCCTCAACTCCCGTCATCCTCACACGACCAAGTACTCAAATAACGTTTGCCCGCACCGGGAAGCACAACCCCGATCATCTTGCCCCAATGCTTCGGTCTCGCCCTCCTCGGTTCTCTCCACCGTATCCCTCGTATGTCCAGCGCTCCGGACAGCGTCGTCCTGTGTTGTCTGCTTACTCTCTCCGGTGGTACACCCTCCAATCCCTGACCCTCTCCGTCTTGGAAGATATGTCACCATCTCTAGGAGCCTGCCGCAAATACCGACGCGGGGGACGATTCGAGGTCTGGCCCGTGTGGGGTCGCCTGACGTCTGACGATAGAACGCATGCACTCACGCCACCCCATGTTTCCGCTGCTTCCCCATCACGACGCTGCCTGCCGTCACAAGGAGCAGGATCAGCACGATCACGGCCCACCCCGAGAGCGTGGGAATGGCATCGATATCGAGATCACTCACGGTCACGATCGAACGCTCGTCATTGTCGGTGTTATCGTCTCCTGGAAGCTGCGTACTCACGGTCACCGTGTAAGTCACGCCTAATTCCTGCCCCACTGTCCATGGCGCGAATTCCCTGCGAAGGCTGCTCCCGCCCGGTATGCTCACTGAGATCGTGTCTGTATAGACAGGTGTACCTTCAACGTCTATCACACAGGTCACGTCAGTGACTTGCTCAGCACCTCGGAAGTTCCGAACCACCGCTTCCGGAGTGTATGTGAAGCCGACGATCAAATGAGCCGGCATATCAAACGACGTTACTCCCACATCCGGCGCTCCCGTCCCCAAGGCATATAAGTTCCCGTCAAAACTGCCAATATATAGGTGCCCGTTGTCATCGATGGTCGGAGAGCTTTCAATGCCGTCACCGGTCGGGAAAGTCCACTTGACCGTGCCGTCGGGATACAATGCGTAGATATTGGAATCCCGGGAACCGAAGTATATGATCCCGTCACCATCGACGGTAGGTGAACCGTCGACGGCACCCCCTGTCAGGAATCTCCATTTCAGGACGCCCTCTGATCCGGCGTCCGTCAGAGCGTACAAATAGCCGTCCAAGGAACCGAAGTAGATTGTGCCGTCAGCCCCGATGGCCGGTGAAGATTCTACGCCATCACCGATGTCGTAAGACCATTTCAAAGTGCCGTCTGGGTTGACCGCCCAGAAGCTCGTGACGACCGGCACCGGATCGATCCCCTGGGCTCCGTACTGATCAGTTCCCACGTAGATCGTGCCGTCGTCGCCTATGGCCGGGGAAGAGTCAACCAGGTGCCCGTCGTAGAAAGTGCCCGTGGGAGAAAGTCG
>JAUXGE010000396.1 GCA_030622435.1 Planctomycetota bacterium | reverse complement strand
TCTCATGGTCCACTAGCAAGGGGAAAGGGAAGCTATGCTTGTCTACAAACCCACTGTGTGATCTGGAACCTTGCGGATTGATGCCAAACACAACCGTCTCGCTATCGGAAAAAAGATCAGAGTGATCTCGGATAGCACAGAGTTGCTTCGTGCAGCCGGGCGTGTTGTCCCGAGGATAGAAAACGAGGACGACGTTCTTCTTCCCACTGAATTCACTCAGGGTGACCGGGTGGCCGTTGTGATCTTCAAGAGAGAAGGTTGGAGCTTCGTCGCCAACTCTCAGTAGCTGCGAGGATTTACTGCGTGTTCCGTCCACTTCATAACGCCTTGTACCATGCAGACTCTCAACTCTCCTTCACGGCGGCTGTAAGCTCCAGGAACGCCTTCTTGCCGTCGTTGAAGAGCATCAATGTGTTGTCAGCCGCGAACAGGGGATTCGGAATGCCGGCGAAACCGGGACTGAGGCTCCGTTTGATCACCACGACCGTGCGGCACTTGTCAACATCGATGATCGGCATACCGGCAATCGGCGAACTCGGATCCGTTCGCGCGACAGGGTTCACGACATCGTTGGCTCCGACGACCAACGCCACGTCGATCGTCTCGAGCGTGGGGTTGATCTCGTCCATCTCCTTGAGCTTGTCGTACGGGATGTCCGCCTCGGCCAACAGTACATTCATGTGTCCGGGCATACGCCCGGCGACCGGGTGAATGGCGAACTCGACCTCTACGCCACGCGATTCCAGCAGATTCGCCAGATCGCGGACGGCGTGTTGGGCTTGTGACACGGCCATGCCATAGCCGGGTACGATTACGACTCGACGGGCGCCGTCGAACAGCATGGCCACTTCCTCGGCGCTGGTCGTTTTGACCTTCCCTTCATAAACATCGTCTGCCGAAGGACCGCCGTCGCCCCCTTGACCCAGCTTCGCAAACATCACGTTGGTCAGCGACCGGTTCATCGCTTTGCACATGATGTTTGTCAGGATCAGGCCCGACGCCCCGACCAACGCACCCGCGATGATCAGGACGGTGTTGTTGATCACGAAACCAGTCGCACAGGCTGCCAAGCCGGAGTAGGAATTGAGTAGGGCGATCACCACCGGCATGTCCGCGCCGCCGATCGGAATTGTGATCAGTATGCCGAAGACAGCCGCGAGTGCGACCAGAACCCAGTACCAGGCTGAAGTACTCGGATTCATAACAATCAGGGCACAGACAATCAGGCAGGCGGCAAAGCAGATGCCCGTGATTGCGTGTCGGCCGGGCAGCAGCAGAGCGTTGCTCATCCAGACCTTCTTGCCGCCCCAGCTGAAACTGACCTCGTGCAGTTTGCCGGCCGCGATCAGACTGCCAAGGAGAGTCAGCGAGCCGATCATCCCCGAGGCCGAGATGGCGATCAGTGATTGAATAGGAATCACGGCACCCGCAACGGCTTGAGATGTGCCCGGCGTATCGGCGCCTGATGAGCCTGCACCGATCCTCAATACCAGTTCGCTGCCGGCCACCAGAAACGACGCCGCACCGCCGAACCCGTTGAACAGGGCAACCATCTGCGGGATGTCGGTCAAGGGAATCTTGATCGCCATGAGGACACCGACGATCGAACCGATCAGCAGGCCGGCGACAACCCAGGTCCACGACAAGATTCCGCCCGCCACGACCGTGGCCAACACGGCCACGAACATCCCGAGCGCCCCCATCTGCATACCGCGAACTGCCGTGCGAGGATGGGTCAGCCCTTTGAGCCCGAAAATGAACAGCACCGAAGCCAGCAAGTAGGCCAGATTGCGAATAGTCTCAATGTGTGAATCAGTCACGGCTTAGTCCTTCTTCCGGAACATCTCCAGCATGCGGTGCGAGACCAGAAACCCACCGACGACGTTTATTGTGGCGAGGATCACCGCCACGAACCCCAGCCCGGTGGAAAGAGCGCCTTGCCCGGCGCCTGCGGCCACCAGAGCCCCCACCACGGTAATGCCCGATACAGCGTTAGAGCCGGCCATGAGTGGGGTGTGCAGCGTAGGCGGCACCTTGGTGATGACTTCAAAGCCGACGAACACGGCCAACACGAACACGGTCAGAAGCATGACCAGCGTGGCCCCATCGGCGGACGCCGCCTGGGCAAGCAGAGCAATGTTATCCATCTGAAGTGACCTCCTCTGTTTTGGCCGCCTTCTCCGGTAGGCCGAGCAGCTCGCGAACCCGCGGCTGCACCACCTCGCCGCCATGAGTCAGGAGCATCTCACGGGTGATCTCATCCTCGAGATTCAGTTCGAGCATCCCGTCTTTCACCAGGTGCACCAGCAGTGTGGAGATGTTCTTGGAGTACATCTGGCTGGCATGATAAGGGACGGTGGATGGCAGGTTCGTTGGGCCAAGTATGGTCACTCCTCCCTCGACGACCGTTTCGTCGGGCTTCGTGAGCTCGCAATTACCGCCCCGCTCAGCTGCAAGATCGACGACGACCGAGCCGGGAGCCATGCCTTTGACCATGTCCCTCGTGACCAGCAGCGGCGCTTTCTTGCCCGGTACCGCGGCTGTTGTGATAACCACGTCGTTTCCCGCGACTACCTTGGCCATCAATTCACGCTGCTCGCGGTAGAACTCCTCGGTCATGGCTTTGGCATATCCACCCTTGCCCTCCGCTTTGCCCGCTTCGAGTTCCACCTCCACGAATCTGGCGCCGAGACTCTCGACCTGCTCTTTCACTGCCGGGCGAATGTCGTAAGCGCTTACAACCGCGCCCAAACGCTTTGCGGTCGCGATGGCCTGCAATCCGGCCACGCCGGCGCCGACAACGAGCACTTTAGCAGGTTTGACAGTCCCCGCAGCGGTCATGAACATCGGGAACATTTTCGGAAGTGTTCCAGCTGCGAGCAGAACGGCCTTGTAACCGGCTATGGTGGCCATGGAAGACAGGGCGTCCATGCTTTGTGCCCGCGAGATCCGCGGCAGCAGCTCCATGGCAAAACTCGTTACTCCCGTATTGCCGACGTCCCGCACAAGCTCCGGGGCGGACAGAGGCTCGGAGAATCCGATGATCGTCTGTCCAGACCGCATCAATTCGAGATCAGCCCTTCCAACCTCGGGATTGGCACCCAGTGATCTTACCTGAACAACGATGTCCGCTTCTGCGAACACCTCAGATCGGCTGGGGACGACGCGAGCGCCTTTCGCTTCGAACGCGGAGTCCAATATCCCCGCCTCCTGACCGGCTCCCGCTTCCACGACGACGTCGAGGCTTTGTTTGGTCAATCCCGGGATGACCTCGGGGATAAGCGCTATCCGCCTCTCTCCTGGAAACGTTTCTTTGCAGATTCCGACAATCACGTGTGTATGTGCTCCTGTGATATTCGCCTGCCCGCAGGCTCTGTATATCCGGCGACGACTCACACGCTCCTCAAGGAAGCTGCGGAGGTTCGATGACCGGATAGTCTCCCGAAAGCCCCTTGAGAAACTCGACCAAATCTTCCCGGTCCTGGTCAGTGAGCTTGGCTTTGCGGACCGCCTTCATCATCGACGACAAATGCGGGTCGTCCCTGCCGCCACCGCCCATAAGATTCACTGCCTCCTTCAAAGTTGCTGCGCTGCCGTCGTGGAAGTACGGCGCTGTGTCGACGAGATCACGCAGGTGGGGAACGCGGAACTTACCGAAGTCGCGATCCTTCTTGGTGACGTCGTGCCGTCCCGGGTCCGGCTTCGGCTTGTCGGTATCGACTC
>JAUXGE010000319.1 GCA_030622435.1 Planctomycetota bacterium | reverse complement strand
GCCGTCGTTGACGAACGAGTCGCCGATGCGCAAGTGCAGTGGACACCCAGACCGCCCGTCTGCGTTGTAATGGCGTCGGAGGGCTATCCCGGGAAGTATGAGAAAGGGAAGGCGATCACGGGTCTCGATGATGTCGAGACCATGGAAGATGTACAGGTCTTCCACGCAGGAACTCGCCAAGTCGATGATACAGTCGTGACGAGCGGCGGCCGCGTGCTCGGTGTGACGGCCTTGGGCGATGACGTCGCCGACGCCAAACGCCACGCATACGAGGCCGTCGAGGCCATCCACTTTGAGAACGCCTACTACCGCCGCGACATTGCGGACAAGGCGATACAACCCGGCGTTCGCACTTAGCAGCCTGTTGAAGAAGTCTTTTCCGGTCGCCCAAGTGTAGCGCCACCCCTTGTGGGTGGCGTCATACGGACATTTTCGTCGCCCATAAGGGGCCGAGTGCCCCATCCATTCCGGCGCTAAGATGGGTCGGACAGTCGTGTCGTTGCGTCGCCGGATTGGGTGGGGGACGGACGCGTAGACAGAACGTACGCGCTATCAGTCCGTTCGAATAATACCCCGACCTTACTGTGGCACCGTTTTCAATCGATGCAAGCACGGGTTGACAACCCGTCTCAGAGTTCTTCAACAAGCTGCTATCCAAGTTCGGTCCCCCACCCTTACGCCTCGAACGTCGGATCGTGTTTCAAATGCGTGGAGGGCGTAAGGATGGGGCAAACGCAAGGGTTACCGGTTGAGCAGAGACTCCCGGCTCGGTGCGGCGACAACGACGGCCGCGTGAAAGCGATCGAGGTTGGCCGGCTCAACCCGGGACTTGCTGCGAAGATCGGTCACGATTTGCATGATCTGCCTGTTGTACGCAGCCCTAAAGAGCCGCGAGGACAACTCTGGCTGGAGGCTTTGGAAGTCGGGCTCGTATCCTTCGTCGACCTCATCACATCTTACGACGAAACATGCGTCGTCGGTTTCGAGAATATCACTCACTTCTCCAGCGCCTAACTGGTAGAGCGCTGCAACTGCCGGCTCGAAGCGCTCCCGCACACTCCCCGGCGTCACCCATCCCCAGGCACCACCCTCGTCGGCATGCAGGCCGTCGGAGTATCGCCTCGCGATCTCGGCAAAGTCTGAACCACCCTGCAGCTCCGCTCGGGCCGCCTCCACCTGTGATCGCGCTTCCGTCTGAGCCGTCTCGAGCTGCGCAGGTGTCGGCGTGCCGATGTTTTCCGGGAGCCGGTTCCCGACACGCACGTCGATCAGCGACATCTTTCGGCGCGCGGGTCGGCGGAATGAATCCGCATTGGCCTCGAACGCGGCAAGCAGCTCGGCCCGCGTCGGCTCGGCCACTTTCGGCTTGATCTTGGCATCCAGGTAGCTGGTGATGACGATCTCTCGCCGGAGCTTGTTGCGAAGATCCTCCAGAGAAGACCCTTTGGATTCGAGATCTTTCTCGCATTTGCGCTGGACACCGTCGTACTGCGTCGTCACGATCCTGCGGATCTCTTCGTCCACGTACTTATCGATGCCGGCGTTCATATTCGCTGAGAGCCGCGACGAGGCCTCACCGTGCAGGAGCATCTCGGGGATCCGGTCCGTGATCAGTTTGGCCGCGCGTTGCTCGACGAAAGCTCGATATTCATCCGCCGTAAGGTTCTTTGCCTGCGTTGCCAATTCCCCATGGAAGCCATTCCACATGGCGGACGCTTCGATGGCCTCGGCGTTGACCGTGAGGTGATCCACAGGCGAGGTGCCTGAGGGATCAAACGGGGTCGGCATGCCGGCTCGGGATGACTTGGCCTGCGGTTCATGCGTCAGCCGGCTTCGGTTGGGCTGCACGGGCATGATGCATCCGTGAGCGACAATCGCGAGCCAACTTGCGACCACCACGGACCACCTCGGCCAATGATCGGTGAACAGCGAACTGGATCCGGTCGACACTCGCAGAAGCCCGACAGGATGAGCCGTGATTCTCCGATCGCTCTGGCTGATTCCGCCGCCCCCACCTGTGACGGTCTGTTGATGGTGGTCTATGATGACTCGGGTCATACAGGCGTCTCCATACGCGACATCGCCCGCACGAACATCTTTCGAAGCACCGGCAGCAGCGTGGCCGGTTCGAGATGATTCGGCGGCAGTCGCAAGTGAACCGTTTTCGCATCAGGCATCCGCACACTGCCGGGAGCGTCGATAAACAGTGGCTCTGCCTTTTGTATTTGCTCGATCAGGAACACGACGTCCGGTGGTCGCAGGCTGATCGACTGAATCCCGAAACGCCGCCCGTGCACGCGAATCTCCGCCAGCTCGAGCAGACGCTGCACCTCTTTAGGGAACCGGCCGAACGTATCGACCAGATCGCGATCGAGCTGGGCAAGATCCTCCTCGGTGCGGCAAGCGACTATTCTCCGGTAGATCTCGATCCGCGATCGATCCGCGACAATGTAGTGTCGCGGGATATGGGCCGCTACGTCAAGGTCCACGTGAACCGGTGGGGGCGTCGGGTCCGGTTCGTTCTTGAGGCGGCGCACCGTCTGCTCGAGCAGACGGCAGTACATTTCATACCCGACGGCCGCGATGTGCCCGCTCTGCTCCCGACCGAGAAGGTTGCCCGCACCGCGAATCTCCAGATCCCGCATAGCGATCCGGAAACCCGCGCCCAGTTCGCTGAACTCCTCGATGGTCTTGAGCCGCTTGGCGGCCTTGATCGTCGGTGGACGATCGGGGGAGAGTAACAGGTAGCAGTACGCGCGATGGCTCGACCGGCCCACGCGACCGCGAAGCTGATGCAGGTCGGCGAGTCCGAACCGCTCGGCACGGTTGATGAAAATCGTGTTGACATTCGGAATGTCGATACCGCTCTCGATAATCGTCGTGGCGACCAGCACGTCGGCTTTACGCTCGACGAACCCGTGCATGACCCCTTCTAACTCGTCGTCCTTCATCTGGCCGTGACCGTAGACGACTCGCGCCTCCGGAACGATCCGCCGGATGGTGTCGGCCATGCCGGCGATCGATTGGACAAAGTTGTGTACGAAGTAGACCTGCCCGTCCCGGTTCATCTCCCGCAGGACGGCGTTGCGGATAAGCTCCTTGTTGAACGGGCCGACGCTTGTTGCGATGGCACGGCGATCGACGGGAGGCGTCTGAAGCGAGCTGATGTCGCGGATACCCATCAGCGACATGTGAAGCGTTCGCGGGATCGGTGTCGCGGTGAGAGTCATCATGTCGACCGTCTCGCGCATTGCCTTCAGCCGCTCCTTGTGGCCCACGCCGAACCGTTGCTCCTCGTCAATGATCACCAGCCCGAGGTTTGCAAAGGAAACGTCCTTGCTGAGAAGGCGATGGGTTCCGATGACAATGTCCACCTGTCCCTTCTTGAGCCCCTCGACGATCTTCTTCTGCTCGGATCCGGTGCGAAACCGTGACAGACATCCGACGACAAAGGGGTACTCCGCCATGCGCTCCCGGAACGTGGCGTAGTGCTGTTCGGCAAGGACGGTGGTCGGGACCAGCACGGCCGCCTGTCTGCCGTACTCGACGACTTTGAACACCGCACGCATGGCAAGCTCCGTCTTGCCGTACCCGACATCCCCGCAGATGAGCCGGTCCATGGGGGTGGAACGCATGAGGTCGTCGCGAATGTCGGCCGCGATGAGCGACTGATCCTCGGTCTCCTCGTACGGGAAAGCCGACTCGAATTCACGTTGCCACTCCGTGTCACCGGGATAGGGCACTCCCACCGCCTTCTCGCGGGCGGCCTGAACATGCAGAAGTGATTCGGCCAGATTCAAAACGGCACCGGTGACCTGTTGCTTCGCCTTGCCCCATCGTTTGCCGCCCAGTTTGGACAGCTCGGGCCGGCGCCCCGCGGCCCCGATGTACTTCTGCACAAGGTCAATTTGCGAGCAGGGCACGTGGACAATGGCCTTGTCCGCGAACTCCAGACTCAGGAACTCCTCCTGCTGACCGGACGTCCCCTTGCGCAGCCTCGTCAAACCGCGATACGCGGCGATGCCGTGTACGACGTGAACGACCAACTCACCGGGCGCCAGATCCAGCCATGACTCGATCGGCCTCGCGGCGTGCATTCGACGGATCCGCCGCCGCTGCCGGTGGCGATGGAAGATCTCCGAGTGAGGCACCACCACCGTTCGAGTTGACGTCCATTCGAAACCACGGTGCATCACGCCCACGTGCATATGGATGGACCCGACGAGATCCGGTGCCTGTTCCGCGATCATCTCGCCCAGCCGTTGACGCTCGCCCTCCGCGTCGCAAACGACATGGACCTCGTGATCCCCGGCCATCTGACACAGTGCGGTGATCGCGTCGGCTGCCTGTCCCTCGAAACGGGACACCGATCGGACACCCATGTCGAAAACGTCCTCGTCGGTGGTCGCGCTCGACCCGAACGATGACAGATGAATCTGGGGAAAACGCGCGAGTTGCGCCAGCACATCCGTTACCTCGTAGAGGCGATCCGACTTGCCGAGGCGTTCCCGCAGCGTTTCGCCCATGGTCTGTATCTCGCTGGGGCCGTCGAGGATCATCAGGGTGTCGACCGGCAGGTGCGTTGTCAGGTTCGTCAGGGACTCGGGCCGCATGTCCAGCCGATCCGGCATGGCCGTCACCGCGAACGATCCCACGGTCTCGACCGACCGCTGCGTGCTCACGTCAAAACGACGGATCGATTCGATCTCCTCATCGAAGAACTGGATTCGCGTAGGGTTGGTATCGCCCGGAACGAACAGATCGACAATGTCCCCGCGACGAGCCACGTCACCCGGTGACTCCACGAGATCGAGCCGATCGAATCCGCGATCAATCGCCCACTCTACGAGCGACTCCGGAGACCGGCCGGCCGGATCCTCACCGTTTTCCCCGACGGCCAGGTGTAGCGTGTTTGCCTCGAGGGTCTTCAGGGAGGGCACGGGCTGCATCAGTGCCTGAATCGGCGCCACGATGAGCCGGGACAGGAGAGGCCTGGACCCGCGATTGCGATCCTGGCGCCCTTCCCGGTCGAATGAAACGCAAAGACGAAGCCTCTCCGCCTCAATCTCCGCGCTGGCGGCACCTTCGCCCGGCAGCGTCTCCCACGCCGGAAACAGGTCGCAGGAACGTCCTAGAAACAACTCCAGGTCATCTCGGGCTTCGTCAGCCTGTTCGAGGCGGGATGTCACGTAGATGTGGGTGCGGTTCCCCGCATCCGCCGCCAGAGCGGCCAGCAAAGGCGCAGACGATCCCCACAGCCCTGAAACGTGAACCACCCCGGTGAGTCCGGGAAGCCCCTCGGTCAGGCGCTTGACGCGAGAATCAGAGGCGATCGATGGGATCACCATATCTAGCCCGCTATCGTAGGCCGATTCGACCGTGAACGCAAAGGGATACGGTACCGGCCGCCGCCCCTGGGCACCGCTGGTGCGATCGATACCACCGGCGCGCGCAACAACTTCCAACAAGTATCGACAGGGTGGCGGTGGTTTGTTGACGAGGGCATAACTATGCTG
>JAUXGE010000141.1 GCA_030622435.1 Planctomycetota bacterium | reverse complement strand
TTGATCAGGGATAGCTGACCTTCCGACAAGCCGTAGAAGCTGCCCGAACCGGCTGCTTCTCCATCGTGCTCGGATGTCGCGGCCGCACGAACGATCCGTTCCGTGTGCAACCGTCGCACGGGCTCGACGGACTTCACGGGCGGGAGCTTCCGGACTGCCTCGATCTGATCACGAGTCGCCGACACACTGACAGCGTTGAGCCATCGACTCTTGATGCGCAGGCGCGCCCCGGTGGCAGCGACGGCTGAAGTGAACTCTTGGGAGACGGACAGGTCGCGTTCGTCAAACAGCCCCGGTGCGGTACGCCGTAGCATTCGGCGCTGAATCGCGCGCTTGTTGTATGTCAAAGACAGCCGGTTGAGGGCTTGATCGCGGGCGGTCTTCGAGTGGATCCCTTTGTCGGCGAAGAACACCCATGCGGTAACGCGATCGTCGATTGTCGCGGCGGAAAGATCAGCACCTGATTGATGCTGTGCGACCGGTCCTGTTTCCTGCTTGGGCAACGCCGCCACCAGTAATGTGGCGATTACGGTAATCGCTGAGATCATCGGTAACGCAGTCATCCACCGATCGTCCGAATGCGCGAGGGCTTCACCGCTCCAACCGCCTGCACTTCGTGTGATCCGGGACTCGCCGTTTGCCGCCTCCGAAGCCAAAAATCCTAGGCTTTCAGTTGCGCGATGTCAAAATCGAGTGGGTATGCCGGCGGGCATGCCAACTGATGGACGCGGGGACGCCCGGCACGTCTCCGGGCAGGTGCTACTCCACACGACGGCCGGCGGGGACGCAGGCCGCTACAGAACGACACGAATTAATCGCATGTGCCACATAAAATGACCACACCAATCGCGGCAGCCACGACGGCTTCGCACTGGACATGTGTGCAGAATGCGTGTCAAATGGGCGGTTTCCATGGTTTCCCCGGCTTGGGATACCTCTGGGATGGGTTTCCCGGCCCGGAGCGGGAGGGAGGAAGATCCAGCCGGATCGACAAACGAGCGCGGTATCGACCGGCAAACAGCGTTTCGAGCGGCTTTTCAGGCCGGTGAGCGATGATGGCCGCACGAAAACGCTTCATCTACATACCGCACGCAGCAGGTGCTGATTGGATGCCGTAGTTGGCTTGGATGCCTCTTCACCGGGATAAATGACCCTATTCTGCCTGTGGTGTGATGATTACGGCATCCGATGTGCTAAGGTAAAAGCGTAAAGATGCGAGGACGTGGCGCCGTCGGAGAGGCACCACGTATGGAAACAAAGGCAACGGCTTATTGCAAGGCGAGACCCCATGCAAAACTCCACGAGTTCATCTGAAGGCAAGGAACGTGGTCCGAAGGTGCCGTACGACGGTACCCGGCTTCTCCAGGATCCGATTTTCAACAAGGGGACGGCGTTTTCCCAGGAGGAGCGGCAAAAACTCAAGCTGAATGGGCTGTTGCCCCCACGCCAGTTCACCATTGAGGAGCAGGTCGCCCTGGAGATGGAGCGTCTCCGCGGCAAGGCCACCGACCTGGATAGGTTCGTGGGGCTGGCGGCCCTCCAGGACAGGAACGAGACGCTCTTCTACCGCGTCCTGGTGGACAACATGGCTGAACTCATGCCCATCGTGTATACGCCCGTCGTTGGACAGGCGTGCCAGCAGTACAGCCACATCTTCCGGAGACCCCGCGGTCTGTGGATCACCCCGGAGGATATCGAGCGTATTCCCGAGATCCTGCGGAACGCCGTCAGTCAGGATGTCCGGTTGATCGTCGTCACGGACAACGAGCGGATCCTGGGGCTCGGAGATCAAGGTGCGGGCGGCATGGGCATTCCGGTCGGTAAGGTGGCCCTTTATTGCGGCGGCGCCGGCATCCATCCCACTAACACGCTCCCGATCAGCCTCGATGTCGGAACGAACAACGGCGACTTGCTCAACGACCCGCTATACATGGGCTACCGCCATCGCCGGCTCCGGGGCGAGCCATACGACCGCTTCATTGAAGCGTTCGTCAAGGCCGTCAATGAGGTCTTTCCCAAGGCCCTGATCCAATGGGAGGACTTCTTCAAAGACATCGCCTTCACGTTGCTGGATCGCTATCGCAAGCGCACCCCCTGCTTCAACGATGACATTCAGGGCACATCGGCCGTGGCACTCGCCGGCATGCTGGCCTCGTTGCGGGTCACCGGTCAGAAGCTGTGCGACCAGCGCATCGTTTACATGGGCGCCGGGGCGGCGTGCGTCGGCATCGGTCGTCTCGTCCGGACGGCCATGCAGCAGGAGGGCGGCGATCCGCAGAAGATTCACGAAGCCCAAGTGTTCCTCGATACGCGCGGGTTGCTTTTCGAAGGCCGCATGATCAAGGACGAGCACAAGAAGGAGTTTGCGCTCAATGCCACCGGGATGGCCCGCTACGACTTCGGCACCGACGATCCCGCCGATCTGCTCGAGGTCGTCAACAAGGTGAAACCGACGATCCTGCTCGGGGCGACGACGGTCCCCGGGACGTTCACGGAGGAAATCATCCGGGAAATGGCCAAGCACGCGGAAAGACCGCTGGTCTTCCCGTTCAGCAACCCGACCTCCAAAGCCGAGTGTACGCCCGAGGAGGCAATCACGTGGACCGACGGTCGGGCTCTGGTCGCCACCGGCAGCCCGTTCGCGCCAGTGAAGCACAATGGCAAAACGCATGTACCCGGGCAGGGTAACAACGTCTTCATCTTCCCCGGCGTCGGGCTCGGCTGCATCCTGTCCGAAACGCCCGAGGTACCGGACTCGATGTTCCTGGTTGCCGCTCGAACGCTTGCCAGCCTGGTCGCCCAGGAGCGGCTCGACATGGGCTCCCTCTACCCGGATCAAGGCGACCTGCGCCTGGCCAGCCGTGCCATCGCCTGCGCCGTCATTCGCGAAGCGAACAGACTGAATCTCGGAAGCATGATCCCGGACAAGGAAATCGAGGAAACGGTCGACAACGCCATGTGGTTCCCGGATTACTGTGATTACGTGTAGCAGAGACCTCGGTGATCGGGGGGCGGTGGAAAACTCGGCCGTGATTCGTCCGGACCGTGATTGTGGGCTCTCGCACGCACGGTAGATACTTGTGCGTCGGATGGCTTCCCGCCTCCCGCGCACCGCCGGCACAATATCTTTCGAAGAACACGGGCAAGCACCGTCGCAGTTGATGGCGGTGCTTGCCCATTTGTTTGGTGTGCCAGGTATGGCGTTTGACCTGGGGGTGCCAATCCTCTGCGGGCCGTGATGACCCTGCGTGTCATCGTGAGAATCGAGAGTAGCAATACCTTCCGGCTATTGCTCTGTCACGGCTGTTTCGAGGGGTTGCCTGCGGATGAGTGGCCCACGGGTAAGGCCATTGGCACCCAACGTAGGTGGGGGAGGTGGAACGCTCGCTTGCCTTGCGAATCCGTGCGGGCGCCAAGCCTGCGTCAACTCAACACGATTCGGGAAGTGCTCTAACTTCCTCTGGGGATTTCCGTGAGGAACTCGACGCCTATTTCGTGAATCGGACCCTCGACCTCACGGCATCTTTGAACGATGGCACGTCTCTTGACGAGGCTCAAACCGGGACCGACCGGAAGTTCCAGCGTGACTTCCACTCCGGTAGCGAGCGGGGAGCAAATTAGAAATGCCACCCCGTCCCGGGACAGGTTCCTGAGGCGAACACGATATGCCGTCCGCAGAGTGTCCGCTTCGGATGCAAAAGCTACAACCGCGGTTCCGCGCAGGTACGATCGCGAGGACCGTCTCTCGGATCCGCTGACCGGGGTCTCGGCGTCATCGAGACTGTCCAGGAGCCGGGTCACCTGTTCGTCCGATATTCCGATGTCTTCTAAAGGGTCATCAGGTATCATCGACCGCGATCCTCACGCCATTCCTCCTGCCACGACCTATCGGCCATCTGGGCAAGGGACTCCGGATCAGTGCTTTGTCACTTCTCATTTGATGAGTACACTGCCCAAAACCGACGAAATCGGGCGCGGGCGTGCCTGTGTGGAAAAGCGGCGCGTGGGTTCGTCCGGCCAGGGAATCCATCGCTTCATGCGTGCCGGGACACCGGAGGAGACTGCGCTTAAATGAAACGCAGCTCTTTGTGAGTGGCAAATAGCTGCAAGGGTGCGGCCCATAAGAAACGGCGATGCACTCGCTATTCGAGTTCGTAAAACGCTCCGGCTCCAGCTCGGCAATGCATCAGAAGTACGGGATTTCGTTTGCGGAGGACTGTCGCGTCGGACTGATGGGGCTCACGGAACCCGCGAGCGTGAATGTCAGGACGCTCACCGCTTGCGGGTGGTCTTCTCGAAGTTGTCGACGATCCCCCAGCGGTTGGCGGACTCGGTGTCGTGAATGTCGATCTTGTCTTCCGGAGCCCGCCCGTCTCTGCCGTTGCCGGATACCGCGTCCCTGGTGGCCATCTCACTGATTGCCGATCCGCGCATGTGCACACGGAAGTGGGACTTGCCGATGCTGACTATGTCTTCGTTCTTCAGGCGCCGGAAGTCTACAGGCCGGTCGTTGACGAGTGTCTTGTTGCTGCTGAGAAGATCGAAGAGCACCGGATGGCCGAAGTAGGTGAAGATCAGGGCGTGTGCGCGCGACACGAGGGTATCCGAGATGGCGATGTCGCACCCGTTGCGGCGACCGATGATGCAGACATCTCGAACCGGCTGAAGCAGACGCCCCGATGCGACGTTCTCCAGAGCCACGACGTGAGGCGAGGGGTCAAGCCCGAAGGGGTGAGCGTCGTCCCGACCCGTAGGGTTGGGCTCCTGGATCTCGACTCGAAATTCCCAGGAACGGATGGTCAGCAAATCCCCGTCATCGAGAGGTTCATGCTCCATGCCCAGGCCGTTGAGCAGAGTGCCGGCATCCGTGACGAGGTCGA
Organism: Planctomycetota bacterium; assembly: GCA_030622435.1. GTDB lineage: Bacteria > Planctomycetota > Phycisphaerae > UBA1845 > UBA1845. The sequence continues at coordinate 5,723 of JAUXGE010000141.1, read as the reverse complement.
CTGCGAGGATCCGCGAGCCGTTGTTGACGATTGCCGTGTGGACGGGATCGACCGAACGGTGTTGCAGGTTCACCTTGCATCCGGGACGCGAACCGATCAAGGTGATCACCCGGCGACACGGGATCGTACGTTCAATCTCGGTTCCGGGGGCGGCGACGAGCGTGAGGCGCTGGGCCCCCTGGGCTGCCACGGGATTCACTCGTGATGGTTCGCCCGTCACCAAGACGCAATTCCTTCCAAATGGATAATCGACGCCGCCTCGAACGACCTGAATACCGCCGTTCCGGCGGCTATCGATGGGCTCCACACGTTCTATGCCTTTCCCTCCGTAGCAGTATAGACAGCGGGGTTGCCCGTTTCCAGAGCGGGCGCCACTTCGACTGCATTGATCATCCGACAGGTCCATCCGACAGCCCTTTCGGGCTGCGGTTTCCGCTCCAAATAGTGCAGTCTGCCATCTGGATGTGAGCCTGGCGTGGGTTCGAGGCCGGCACCATACGACCTTCAAGGTCACAGGCCGCTCGCCAAGCGGAGGTGGGTCGGGAGCCGGACCCGTGCGCGACATCCGGATGCCTCAACGCTGCTGCAGGCGGGCACCATGACAATGGGCAGGTCGGGATCCATCTCGCGGACGAATGATATCAGGTCGCGCCGCGGGCCGGTACGAGCGCGTCCCGCGGTATCGATCGAGTCGAAACCGGGAGGGGTGAGCGACGCATCTGCCTAACGCTCCGTTCGGCCCATCCCACAGCGCGCCAGAGCCCGTGCGAGCCGCACGTATGAAGACCGCGCAACCGACGTGGGGCCGCAACCACGCGCCACATCCGTCAAACTCGACCCGTTTTGACACTTCCCTCGAGGGGGCTTCTGGGCAACGGCAGATTGTGGTATTATGAGCCCTCGAGCAAACGTTCATCCACTCTGGGCACGGGTACCGTGCGTGCTCGTTGGGCTACCGAGGGACAACGTTTCGCACGCATACGACTTTGGGGAAGAGGCACCGTGTATTTGTCAATTATCTTCTGGTTTTTTCGCAGAAAGGCCAAGATAGCCTTCCTGGCCTTGATGATATACGCCGCCCTTTGCTAGGCCCCGCCTGACACATCAGGAATCCGCAGATTTCGTTCCACGTTGACCGACTTCAGCATGGCTGTGAAGTAACGGGGTCAAGGTCCATTTACCTGCACGGGTCAGGTGGCATTCCTGGGTTGGATGGCCAATGGCCTTGGCCGTGGGAGACGCCAAGGAGGTCATGCTGCGCCCTGTGGACCTCAGGCCTTGTACGCCACTGACCACGGTTCGCCCTCGATGCGCCAGGAGGTCTCGTCGCGGATCACGCGGCGGTACAGGGTGTCTCGTTCGACAGGGGTGCAACCGGCCTCGACGATGAGCCGCTCCAGCCGGTCGACGGTCAGGGCCTGTTGAGTCGAGCCGTCGCCCTCGCGCCGGGTGATGTCGTATTGGCCAACCGTGCCGTCCAGATCGTCGACCCCCCAGTTCAGCGAAACCTGGGCGAGCTTCGGCGTCTGCATGACCCAGAATGCCTTGATATGTGGGATGTTGTGGCATATCAGCCGGGTCAAGGCGAGTGTCTTGAGATCATCCAGGCCGCCCGGTCCGGGCAGGTGCGACAGTTCGGTGTGCTCCGGTATGAACGACAGGGGGACGACGCAGTTGAAACCGGCCCCGGACGACCGCAGGCTCTCTTCCTGGTGGTCGCGGAGTTTGATCAGGTGCTTGATTCGCTCGGCCGGCGTCTCGACGTGGCCATAGAGCATGGTCGCGTTCGTGTACATACCGAGTTCGTGCGCCGTTCGATGCACATCGAACCATTCGGCCTCGCCCACTTTCGTCTTGAAGGTTTCGTCATGTACGCGGTCGTCGAAGATCTCCGCCCCACCACCCGGCAGACTTCCGAGCCCCGATTCACGCAGGTTCGTCAGAACTTCCTTGATGGAAAGGCGCGGTCTGCTGATGCGAGTGAAGTGGATGATCTCGATGGCCGTAAAGGCCTTGATGTGCATGTGCGGACAGGCGTCGCGGATCCGGCTGCACAGGTCAGTGTAGTATGAGAAGGGCAGCCCAGGATGCAGCCCGCCGACGACGTGTACCTCGGTTGCCCCCCGTGAGTATGCCTCTTTCGCTCTGCTGACAACTTCGTCGACCGACAGCTCGTATCCATCGTCACGGCGGGTGGGGGTGCCGGGCTCATTGGCGGCCGGTTTCCCGCGTGGGGTGGAATCCGTGCGGTCTGATCCTGCGGTTGTTTGCGTCTGCTCCTTTGGAAAGGGCCGGTAGAACGAGCAGAACTTGCAGCGCAGGACGCAGTAGTTCGTGTAGTTCACGTGCAGGTTCGAGTTGTAGTAGACGATCCTGCCGTGAAGGCGCTCGCGGACAATGTTGGCCAACTCGCCGAGTGTGTGGAGATCGCAAGACTCGTAGAGTGACAGACCCTCGTCGGGTGACAGAGGCCCACCCTCCGCCAGCTTCTCTCTAATATCCCGGAAGGTCTGTACGGTACTTGCCATGACACACTCTGCCGACCGGGTAGCCCGCCGGTGCGACTGCGGGGACTTTCGTCGGCTCGCAGAAGGTGGATCGAAACGACCAGATCTAAACGGGATCCTGGTGAGTCCGCTATGCCTGGCAATGCCGTGCGCTAGTCGGTGAAGGAGTGGGCTGTCAGACGTTAAGACACGTCGGTTCGCGTCCCCCACAGCTAAAGCCATGGGCCACCCAGCCAAGAAGACCCTCTTGGTAACGGAGCTAGTCTGTCAGGCGTACGAACGCCAGCTTCTCCCCGTCGACGCCCCAGCCGGCGTCAGCCGTAGCCGGAACGATTGCACCTCTGGGGATAAGGTAGATTTCGACGCGGCGGTTCTGGGACTTATTCGCTTCCGTACTGTTGTCCGCGACCGGGCGGTATTCGCCATAGCCCATCACGCCGATCCGTTCCGTCGAGTAACCGTATTGTCTCAGCACGAGTGCTACCGAAATAGCACGGTGGCCGGAGAGATGCCAGTTCGTCGGATGCTTGGCTTTGGTGGCCGGTCTGACGATCGGCGTGTTGTCGGTGTGACCGACGACGATCACCTCGAAGTCCGCGGCCGCCGCCGACTTGATAACTTCGGAGAAGCTCCGTAGCGACTCCATTGATGAATCACGGACAACGTCGCTGCCGAGAGCGAAGAGCAGGTCGGCTTTCCATTTCACCGTTCCCCGGGCCGCGTCGTAAACAACGGCAGAGGGGCGTTCGTCGGCGAATCGCTTCAATGCCGAGTCCAACGGTCCGGGAAGTTTCGGGCCGGCGACGGCGATGTCACCGAGCGTTTGCGTCTCGGCGACACCCTCGAGCGAGGTTTGCATGGTCCGGCGCATGTCGTCGAGAATCTCGTTCTCCTGGCGGAGATTGGCGACCAGCTCACCCTTGGTGTCCAGCTCCCGTTCGAGAGAGTTGACCCGGGTACGCAACGAGTCGCCGACATTGCGTGCGTCGAACAGTTCCTGGGAGAGAGCCTCCTTCTCGGCTTTGAGGTGGCGGTTCGCCGCCCCAACCCTCCGATGGGCTTCCATCGAGACACATCCACTGAACACGACCAGGAGAACACCACACCCCAGACAGCCAACCATTCCTTGGACGCCACGCATCACATCTCTCCTCTGCTCGTAGACTTTCCCGACTGGTCGGCAGACCTGTCCGCTCGCGCGGCCGAAGCCGCGGCCGACCACATAACTTCCTCGACTTCACGCTCGTACTGCGTCTGATCTCAATTGGCGCCCCGCGCCACTGCGAAAACGTAGATCGGTGAGCCACCACCCCGCCTTTGCGAGAGAAGGGGCCAAGCCACTTTCGACCGCGCTACCGCCGTTGGTCCAGTCGAGCTTGCCGCCTACCCGGAACGCTTCTTGGCAACGAAGTAGGTTGCGGCGGCGGCGATGATGCCGACGCCAAGGGCTCCGCCCGTATAGACCATCAAGTTCGAATAGACCGCCTGAAGCAGGCCCGGCGCTACCTCCCGGGTAAGCGCCGCCGCTCCGAGACCGGCGAACCACATGACGATAACGGCGACGATCATCAGAGCCGTCAAACTGGCCGACACGGCATCCGGACCGTACTCGACGACCTCCCGGACGGATACCCGCGCAGGCATTCCGCCGGCGTCGGTTTCCACCGTTTTGGCCTCGGCCGCCAATTCGGGTTCTTCTATCTCATCGGCCTCGGTGGTTTCCTCCGGCACGGTCGCGTCGAGGGCTGGACCTGCATCCGAGCCCATCTCGACCGTTGCCTCACCTTCACCGCTTCCGGTAATCTCCTGAAGGAGCTCCGTGCCCAGCGACGTGTCGTCACTTTCTCGCGAAAGCTCCAGAATGCCCGAGCCACTCCCGGTGCCTTCCATCCCGAGCCCGGCGACATCCGTGATGGCCGTCTGGGCAAGAGGGTCGACCTGCTCGTCGAGTTCGTCGTCGTCGAAGACGCTGGTCCCGACCGACTGGATGACCGTACCCTCTTTTTCCTTTGGGGCGGTGGTCGAGCCGGTTGCGCCGGCATCTGCCGCTTCCATTTCGAAGTCCACGACGTCACTGCCGGAAGGGGAGAACTCGATACTGGAATCATCCGCCGGCTCGAGAACGATATCACCACTGCCGGAGGCGGCAGCACTGTCAGATCCGCCGAGGTCGGCCGAACCGTCGAGATTCACCTGCCCGCCGGAGTCGGATCCGCCGCCGAGCTCATCGCCGCCGACTTCAACGGCGAGGGCGTCCACATCCTCAACCCTGTAGTTGAACTTGCCGGCATCACGGAACTCACGGAGCTTGCCGCCGCGGACAAAGTCCTTCAGTTCCGACTGTGATTTCCCGAGCTTCTTTGCTGCCTCTTCGGCCGAGTAGAACATCTTGCCCATAGGTGTGCCTCGTTGCGTCCGGTCAGTCGGAGCGAGTCGCTACGGCATCTGGCTCTCGCTCTCCTGCAGCCTGTACTGCCGCTGTTCCTCGATCATCTGCTTGACGATGTCCGGCGGCAGATCACAGATGTTATGGTTCTCCAGATAACGATCATACCGCCACGTTCGGGCTCCTGCCAGTCGGAGGCAGCCTTTCTGCGGAAGATATTCGTAGACCCAAATCGTCATGGCGTCAACGTCAACCATGAAGACGCCGTGACTCCCTTTCGAGAGCTGCCCGGAAAACGCGAAGACTCCGCGACTTCCGCCCATGGTGGCCGGTTGCCCCAAGGCCACGCCCGCAAAAGGCAGCTCCTCCGAACGCAGCACGAGCGTCGTGGCTATCACAACCAGGGACGCCGCAATCACCCACCAGACAGGGTGCGGCGCCCGCGCGCGAGCCGGCATGACTGCGTGAGACTCGGATGTACACTCGCCGACCGTAATGGTCAGGAACCTCCGGGAAACAAAACACGGGCTTGTCATCTAGGATCGGTCTGCGGACATCCCGCAGCCGGCCCCAAGCCAAGCATTATACAACCTGCGGGGTGACCGGCAAGGTCACGAATAAGACGCGAGCCGCCAATTCAAGGGAGGTTCAAGCCCGATCTGTCTCGTGCCGGGGCGGACACGGGCGGGGGGAGCCCGGGGTAGACCCAGGCCGAGCAAGAACGAGACAAGGGGACTATTGTGCGACGCGAATCCGGACGATCCGTGTGCGTCCCCGTTGCCACAGTTCGACTGAGCCAACGGCGTTCTGGATGCGTAGTATTCTTGTCA
>JAUXGE010000022.1 GCA_030622435.1 Planctomycetota bacterium | reverse complement strand
GATTCGCGTCGGTGGTGCGACCGAGATCGAGGTCAATGAACGAAAGGACCTCGTGGATGATGCCTTTAACGCCACAAAGGCTGCGGCGGAGGAGGGCATCGTTCCTGGTGGCGGTGTTGTTTTTCTCCGCGCCCTTCCTGCCGTTGCCAAGGCACGCGAGCGGGCACGTGGTGACGAGAAGACAGGTGTCGATATCATAACAGCCGCGCTTCGTGCCCCGACCCGTCAGATTGCCGACAACGCCGGAATGGAAGGCGACGTGGTCGTCGAGACGATTCTCGAGAAGAGCGGCGCCTACGGCTTCGACGTGCGCCAGAGGGCGTATGTGGATATGATCAAGGCCGGCGTGATTGATCCGGCCAAGGTGGCGCGGGTGGCCCTCGAGAGTGCGGCCAGTGTTGCCGGCGTGATGCTCACGACGGAGGTGCTGGTTACGGACTTGAAGGATGAAAAGAAGATGATACCCGACGCTGTCCGATAAGACGGACATGTGTATCGTGTGAGTTTGGGGGCGGGCCGGTGTGCCCGCCCTTTGCTTGCCCGGCTGTCGCGTCTTGGTGTGGTGTACGGCATCGTGAAAAGATCGGAGTGGACAAGCATGAAGTTCTGCCGAAATACCTCACAAACGACCTCCGCCGGAAACCATACGGTGCCTGGTCCGGGCTAGGTGGGTAGGTTAGGAAATGGCCGTGTCTGCCACGAAGCGAGACTACTACGAAGTCCTGGGGCTATCGCAAAGCGCGTCGCCCGAGGAGGTCAAGAAATCCTATCGCCGTCTCGCCCACAGATACCACCCCGATCGAAACCAAGAGGACCCCGAAGCCGAGACCAAGTTCAAGGAGGCGGCGGAGGCTTACGAGGTTCTATCCGATCCGACCAAGCGGCAGCGGTACAACCAGTATGGCCACGCCGGACTCAGCGGCGCCGGCATTCACGATTTCTCCCACATGGGTGCCGACGACATCTTCTCGATGTTCAACGACATCTTCGGTGGCGCCTTCGGAATGGGCGGGCGCAGGGTGCGACGCGGCGCAGACCTTCGCACCGAGGTCGAATTGACGCTGGCTGAGGTGGCGACGGGTGTGGAGCGCTCGATCGAGTTTGGCCGGCAGGACTTCTGTGATACTTGTGGCGGGACTGGTGCGGCGCCGGGTTCGGAACGCCGCACTTGCCGAACGTGTGGCGGGTATGGGCAGGTCGAACAGACGGGTGGATTTCTGTTCTCCAGAACTATCTCGACGTGCCCGACGTGTCAGGGGCACGGCTCCATCGTGGCTACACCTTGCCGTGAGTGCCGCGGTTCCGGCAGGACTACGAAGGAACGGCTTGTCAAGGTTCAGATCCCGGCCGGCATTCACGACGGACAGGCGATCCGCGTCAGGGGTGAGGGTGAGCCCGGCGGTGACGGAGGGCATCGGGGCGATCTGCACTGCTACGTACGCATCAAGCAGCACCCCTTCCTCGAGCGACACAACAACGACCTTGTCTGTCGGATGCCGATCACCTTTACCCAGGCTGCTCTCGGGGCAAGCGTCGAAGTCCCGACGCTTACGGGCAAGGCGGAGTTGAAAATTCCACACGGTACGCAACATGGTCAGTTGTTCCGTCTCAACGGGCTGGGGCTACCCGACCTGCGCAACGGGCGTCGAGGCGACCAGCTCATGCAGGTGACGGTGGAGATTCCCAAGAAGCTCGACAAGGAGCAGGAGAAGCTGCTCCGCGAGTTCGCAGATACGGAGGACGAATCCGTCCTTCCAGAATCCAAGGGTTTCTTCGACCGTATGATGGAGTATTTGTCAGGCCTTTCCGGTGGTCAGGAAGACTGAACGCTCGTGCGTGACTCGTGGTGGTGCACGGATCGTCGGGGCTCGGCCGCGGGGAAGTGACGAGGCTCGAGGCGCTGAGTCGATTGAAGCCATGAGGAAACGAAAGAACAAGAAGGCTCGTACGACAAAATCCGCTCAGGGTGTCGAAGTGTCAGATAAGCCCGATGATAAGGTAACGACGGAGCAGGCCGAGGAGACACCTGCGGTGGAAGTGAACGCCGCAAAGGAATCCACGGAATCTGCGGATCCGGTCGAAACGCCGGAAGCTCGGATCGAGCAGCTCGAAGACAAGCTCGCGCGAGCCCGGGCCGAACTTCAGAATGCACAACGAAGGCACGGCATCGAGCGTGGGCAAGCGATCCGGTATGCAAATGCCGAGGTCATGAAGTCCCTGCTGGGGGTGATCGATGATTTCGAGCGTTCGCTGGCGGCCGCCGAGGATGCGGGGAACCTGCAGGCCGTGGTAGACGGTGTGCGATTGGTCTACGAGAACCTGACCAAGGCATTGCGCGATCACGGACTCACTCTGATCCCCGCCCTGCATGAGCCCTTCGATCCGGAAGTACACGAAGCGATGATGCAGCAGCCCTCGGCCGACTTCCCGTCCGGGACGGTCCTCAATGAGGTGGCCAAGGGGTATCGTCTGCACGACCGTGTCGTTAGACCGAGCAAGGTCATCGTGTCGACGGAACCCGGCGGCGAAGAATGCGAACAGCCGCAGGCCGATGATGTGTCGACCACCACGGACGGGGAAACGCCGTAGAATAGACAGAGAGAGGGGCAACATGCCGACGTACGAATACGAATGCACGAAATGCGGCAAGGTGGTCGAGCTGTTTCAGTCGATCACGGAACCGGCAAGGCGCCGACTTCGCAAGAAGGATCCCAAACCATGCGACTGCCAGGCCCCCGTCATCAGACTCATCGGGACCGGCGCCGGGATCATCTTCAAAGGCTCCGGCTTCTACGAGACGGACTATCGCTCCGAGAGCTACAAGAAGGCAGCCAAAGCGGACCGGGAGGCGGGTGGCAACGGCAAGGACAAGTCCACGGCCAAAGATGGGGATAAGAAAACCGCGGACACAGCCGTTTCAAAGGACACAGGTACCACAGACAAGAAGGATTCCGGCTCCACCGGGGGGAAGACAGCCAAATCCCCCAAGAAGGAAACCGCGTCTGCGCCCGGGACTCACTAAACGGATTGCCGGCTTGGCGTGCTGAGGATGATTATCGCCCATCATAAACTGGCGGTGGAGTGGCTACAGGATTCTCCGGTTTCGTGTGGCATCGAAATCTGCACAAGCCGCGGGCCAAGCCAAGTTTCGACAGCCAAAGAAAAATAGAGCTTGCTCTAATGCCCTCACATGAATGCCCAACATGTCGAAAGAGAATCACCGTCGCTCACGACGAGGACGCCCCCTACCGCCCGTTTTGCTGTCAGCGTTGCAAAATGGTCGATCTGGGCCGCTGGCTCGACGGCACCTACACGATTTCCGAACCAGCCAAACCGGAAGACCTGGAGCAGGGAGAGACGATTCACGACTAGTGCTCCGCCAACCGTCAAACGACGGGTTGGGTGGCCCATTGCTTTAGCAGTGGGGGAGTCGAATCGTCGTGCCCCCTACGTTTGAAGAGGTGTCCCACTAACCGTCGGGCAACCCCTCGAAACAGCCTTGACAGAACACCAGCCCGAGCGTCTGGAGAGCCGGAGCGACTTACTGTAGGTTGCCGAACAGGTGAACGGGCAACGAAACAACTCTTGTATTACCCGGCTTGATTTCGTTAGAATAGAAACGTGGCGGAGTGAGCAGGTGTAAGCCTGTTTACCACCGTTTCTGCGGTGAAACTTCGGTCAGCCCCTAAGGGCACTGCCGCTGCTGACACGTGGGAAACGGCGGACTCGTGATCAGAACCGCGACAGTCATCGAGCGGACACATGGGCTCCGCGACGACCTCCGCCGTCAGACGGTGGCTCTCGGATCCTTGGACCGCTCGTTCACACTCGCGGTTCTGATCGGGCCCGGCAGTGCCATTCCAGCCCCGGCTTTCGCGACGAGTGAGCAACTCGCTTTTTTGGATAGGACGTGGACAATTCACGATAGGAGGACGGAAACGATGAACCGCATGGTCAAGTTCTTGGCAATCGCAACGGTGGTGTTGGCTTGCGTCTCGGGAGCGCAGGCGGTGGAGATCCAAACGGTGACGGTCGGCAACCCGGGCAACACCGGGGAGAATTCAGGCGAGAGTGAACCGGGAGGATTCGGTCCGGACCGCATCTGCGGGGCGGTGGACTACGTCTACAACATCGGCACCTACGAGGTGACCGCGGGGCAGTACCGGGATTTCCTGAACGCGGTGGACCCGGCGGGATCGAATCCATATGGGCTCTACAACAGCTCGATGGACAGCGATTCCTACGGTTGCCAGATCACGTGGAACGCTGGAAGTACGACCTGCGACTTCAGCGGGCGTCCGAGCGGAACGGAAGCTGACTGGGTCGACCGCCCGGTGAACTACGTTTCCTGGGGTGATGCAGCCCGGTTCGCCAACTGGCTGCACAACGGCCAACCGACGGGGCAGCTAACCGGGGACCCGGGCCAGGATGCAGGCCTGACTGAGGACGGGTCGTACTACCTCAACGGGGCGACGACGGACGGTGATCTCATCGCGATCGTACGCGAGGACGACGCCACATGGGTGATCCCGTCGGAGGACGAGTGGTACAAGGCGGCGTACTACGACGGCGGTAGCGATGTGTACTATGACTACCCGACGGGTAGTGATAGCGTACCCGTGTCTGAAGCATGTCCTGGCGGGAGTAACTCTGTGAACTACCTCGGCAGCGATTGGGCAATCGGTGCACCATTCTACAGAAACGAGGTTGGGTGCTATGTTTCCTCCGCAAGCCCATACGCCACATTCGACCAGGGCGGGAACGTCTGGGAGTGGAATGAAGCTGTGCTTTTCGGTTCGTATCGTGGTCTCCGCGGCGGGTCGTTCAGCAGCAGCGGCGGCGCCCTGCACGCGGCGGTCCGCGATTACTACGACCCGACGTACGAGGGCTACAATTTCGGGTTCCGTGTCGTCGAAGTTTCTGAGCAAGCTCCCGTACCCACCGTCTCCGAATGGGGAGTGGTTACAATGGCCTTACTCGTGCTGACTGCGGGGACGCTGGTATGGGCGAGGCGTGGTCCAGCCATAGCGTAGCCGGGCAAAGGGAAGGTAGGGAGGTTACGCTCTGTTCTTTCTCCCTCTTACCCTTAGTTTTCATCCGAGCGCAGCGAGGATCGAAGTTTTTTGAGAAGCGACAATCGCGGCAAGGGAAGAGACGCCCAGCCGCCGGTCCTGTGCTCTGCATGCCCCGATAGGGGCATGGGCACTTAGCAGTACAGCGCAAAGTCGTTTGTAGCGCAGGCTTCCAGCCTGCACGAGCTGCGATTACAGCGCAGGCAACATGCCTGCCCTACGCGTTTATGGCGACCTTGCGCTGTACTGTTAGTCGGCAATGCTTGGATATTTGATCCTGTGCCTACCCTTGTCTGTACCCGATCCCATCAGCCGGTGCAGAGACCCCGCAGCCACTCCGCCACCGGTCGCATCGATGACGGTTCTTTGGCACTCGTGCTATCGATGGGTTTGTCCGCGCCCCATACACGAATGTCAGTTGCGGCCTGGTCCATGTCGAAGTCGGTGGCTTCGAGCAGGTCCGTTTTTGTAATGACAACTCGATCCGCCACCTTGAACAGGAGGGGGTACTTGGCCGGTTTGTCGTCCCCTTCGGTCACGCTCAAAACAGCCAGACGGCGATGCTCACCCAGATTGAAGCTGGCCGGACAGATCGGGTTGCCGACATTCTCGATCAGCACGAGGTCCAACGACGCCAGAGGCAGGCGTCTAAGGCCATGCTCCACGAGAGATGCCGTCAGATGACAACCGCCTTCGGTCAGGAGCTGCACGACCGGAACGCCGAGGGCCGCAATACGGTCCGCGTCCTTGGTCGTGGCCACATCACCCTCGAGGACGGCAACGGAAAGACCGGATGCAAGCTGCGGGATCGTATGTTCGAGCAGGGTCGTCTTGCCGCAACCCGCTCCACCCATGATGTTGACGGCAACGACGCCGTGTTCGTCCAGAAGGGCACGACTGAGCTGGGCAGCGTTCTCGTTACTCTCCAGCAGACTCTTCTTCAACACCTCGACCTTCATCGGGCAACTCCAATTCCATTGATGTCAACTCGATCTCATCACCACCCGTGAGCTTGACGCGTAGCGATCCGCACACCGGGCAGTCGAAACGCCACGTGTCCGATTCGGTTTTGCATTCGCACTCGAGGCATTCGAGCGTCGTCCCAACGGGTGTTATATCGAGGGTCGCCTCGGACGCAGGCGAGTCGACCTTGGCAATCTCGAAGGCCTCGCGCATCAGCCACGGATCGACTTGACGCAACGCGCCGATGCGGCAACGGATCCGTGTGACACGCAGGGCTCCGTGGCGCCTAGCCTCCTCCCGCGCGACGTCGAGCAGGGAAGCTGCTATGGACAGCTCGTGCATATCTACGATCCGATCCAATCCCTCACGTCGCATTCGATCCGATCGACAAGCGGATCGACCCCCGCCGCTACCACCGCCCCCATATCGAGACAGCACTCGAACCGCTCGCCGAAGATAACATATATCCACACCTCCGGCGGCAGAACGTCCAGCGCAGAGGCAAGCGCGAGCCCCGCGTCAACGCTGATCGAGTGCGTGTCAACCTGGGGCTTGGCACGTAATGCCTCCGGCCGCCGGCGATAGTCGAGCCGTGCTGACGAGCCGGCCGGATGCTGTCCGTCCGCCGGCGCGGAATCAACAACCAACAGAAGTCCGATCTCGACCAGATCTTCGTCGGCCAGAACGGTCGTCGGTGCTTCCGTTGCCAGGACCGTGACATGAGGCAGATGCCTCTCGGCAAGACGCCTTGCCACGACGAGGCCGGCCTGGTCGTCGCCCATCGCGGATCGACCGCAGCCGACTATTCGAACTCGTAATTCTCGTGTCGTCACGGATTCCGTTCGTCGATTTCCGATAGACCGGCGACCTTACCCCCACTGACCTCCTGCCGATCGATTGGATGCACGCATCGAACAACGGAGCCGGCCCTGCTCCGATTGTAGCCCACGGTGTGCCGTCTGTGAAAGAAGCGACGGTGGAGCGATGGCGAAGACGGTCTAATCCCACTCGATATCGAGAAGGTGCACGGAGCAGGAGATGCAGGGGTCGTACGCCCGCACCAGCATCTCGAGTCGAAGCGTCATTTGCTCCTTGCTCATGCCGGAGTCCAGCAGTTCGGGCATCATGGCCCGCATGTCGGCCTCTATGTTGGCCAGGTTCTGGGCGGTCGGGATGACGAGGTTCGCCCCCTCGATCTTCCCGTCGCCGTCGATTTCGTACTCGTGGAAGAGGATGCCGCGAGGCGCTTCCGTCGTACCGGCCCCTTTTCCGAACCGATCGGGTTTTACCGGAGGTTCCTCTTTCAATCCGCGCGTCAGAAGCTGGTCGATAAGTTCGATAGAGTGTTCCGTGCAATGCACGCATTCGACAAGCTGTGCCGTGTTGTTGTGGAACGGGTTCTGGCAAACCGGTCGCAGGCCGAGCATCTCGGCGACTTCCTTGGCCACCGGGTGCAGTCGATCGGCGTTGTTGTTGAACCGTGCAAGAGCACCGACCATGTAGGCGGGCGAGTGAGGCGAACGACTGTGTTTGGCCGTCGAATGGGGGACTACGGATTCCAGCACGCGCGTCCGGTAGTCTTCCACTTTCGTAGGCTCGGATTGTTTAGTCGAAACGAGATCACCGTCGTAGAAGGCATACTCGCCGTTGCCGCCGCACTGCAGAGACAGGAACTCGGTTTCCCGCGTGAAGTCGGGGACGGCGAGTGTCGTAAACAGCTTTGCCGTCTCGAACAGGTCCTTTCGTGATTCCTCCAGCCGGTGCTTCAGGCCTACCAGCTCGTCCGGTTTGGGGAAGTGTGTGAAGCCGCCGACGTGGACGGCGATGGGGTGAATGTGCCGGCCACCGATCGCGGCGCAGATGTCGTTGGCGAGCTTCTTCATCCTCAAGGCACGCTTGACGACGTCGCCGTGCGTCGAGGCGAGTGGAATCACCGAGCCGACACCGAGGTAGTCCGGAACGGCAAGGAAGTAGAGGTGGAGCACGTGACTCTGCAACTGCTCGGCGTTGAGGATCAACTTGCGAAGCAGAAGGGTCTGCTCGGTGACCTCGATTCCCGTAGCGGCCTCGACCGCCTTGACGGACGCGGTGGTGTGGGCGACGCTACAAATGCCACATACGCGGCAGCTGATGTGCGGCGCCTCATACCAGCGCCGGCCGCGGAGGAACGCCTCGAAGTACCGCGGGCTCTCGACGATCTGGAGTTCGAGCTTGGTGATCTCGCCGTCCGCAACGTTGACGGCGATGTTCCCATGGCCCTCGACCCGCGTCACATGTTTGACGTCGATGGTCACATTCTTCATCGACGGGTACCTCCTATCGTGGACACCTTGTGTCTACTATGGACACCTCGTGTCCGTTCCTGCAGGCGTGCGGTTCCGCTGTACCGGCCCCATTTGGCTCAACACGCCCGGGGCTTGACTGACAGTTCCGTGGCCCGGGCCTTCGGTTTGCCTAAGGCAGCGTCTTCTCCTGGTAGGCACCGAACATCCGCACGTCGGCGAGCACGTCCGCCAGATCCACGTCGTACTGTTCACGGAGATTGACGCCCGCGGCTTTCAGCGCGTCTTCGGCTACGATCCCACGGCATCCTTCACACTTGGCACCGTATGAAGGACAGATCGCATTGCACCCGCCACGCGTGATCGGCCCCAGGCAAATGATACCTTTCTCGTAGAGGCAGAGGATGCCCTTCTTCTTGCACTCCACACAGACGGGATCCTCCGGGAGTTTGAACGTGCGCCCCGCCAATGCGAAGGTCACGAACTTCAGGAACTCCTCCTTGACCATGGGGCAACCCGGCAGTTCATGGTCGACGTTGACGACGGCCGAGATCGGTTGAGCCGGCGTCGTGGGAAAGTACTTGGCGCAGTCGCCGTAGACGTATGCCCGGTATTCGTCCTCGTCCTGGTAGTTCTTCAACGTGTTCAGCCCGCCGAGACAGGCGCACGCACCGATGGCTACGAGCTTCGTGCAGCACTCGCGGAAATGCTCGACCTCGCGCTTGTCCTCGGGAGTCGAAACCGCGCCGTCCACGAAGCCGATGTCGATGTCCCAACTGCGCTCGGTCATTCCCTCACGGAAGTTCACGATCTCGACGGCATCGAGGATCGACAACAACTGATCCTCGAGTTCCAGAATCGCCAGAGAGCATCCTTCGCAACTCGTCAACGAGAAGATTGCAATTCGGGGTCTCATCCGATTGCCTCCCGCAACGCCTTCAGTTCGCCGTAGCGGAAGACGGGACCCTCGAGGCATACGTAAACATTGTTGGCCTGGCAGTGACCGCACTTGCCGACGCCGCACTTCATCCGGCGCTCCAGGGAGCAGTACACGTTCTTTTGTGGTATCCGGCGCCCCAGCACCTCGAGCACGACGAACTTGAACATCACCGGCGGTCCGACGATGATCGCCATCGTCTCGTGCGGGTCGAGCTTCGGCAGTTCCTGAAACAGGGTCGTGACGACACCCGTGTGTCCCCGCCACTGCTCGTCCGGCCGATCGACCGTGGTGTGGAAGTTGACGTCCTTGTTTTCACGCCACCGGATGACATCCGTCTGGAACAACATCTCGGCCGGTGAGCGCGCCCCGTAGAGAAGATGGAACGCGCCGAAACGGCTTCGCTCGTCGAGTATGTACTGGATCAGCGATCGGACCGGCGCGATGCCCAATCCACCGGCCACAATCAAGACGTCCTTGCCGTGCAGTTCGTGCACCTGAAACCCGTGTCCTAGCGGCCCGCGAATGCCCACAGTGTCACCCGCATCGAGCCGGTGAATGTGCTCCGTAACCTCTCCGGCGCGGCGGATGCACAACTGGAAGTGCTCTAAGCGCGTGGGTGAAGAGCAGATGGATATGGGGCATTCTCCTATCCCCACCAACGACACCTGCACGAATTGCCCGGGATCATGCCCGAGAGGTCCGCCTCCGTCGAGCCGGATCGTGTACAGATTCTCATCGGCGGTCAGCTTCTCGACGGCCGTGATCTCCGCCGGCCTGGGTTCGTAGAGGCTATCGCCTCGGTACATCGACGTCCGCTCGATCAACGGCATGGTCAACGCTCCTCCGCCAGTTGGTTGTAAATCTCGACCGAGCTGATCTTGGCCGTGCAGGCTCGATCGCACCGTGCACAACCCACGCAACCGGCAATTCCCTCGCGCTCCTTGACCCATTTCGCCTTGCGGTAGATCCGGTGACGCAAGCGCGATGCCGGTGCTTCACGGAAGTTGTGACCTCCGGCAACTTCGGCGAAGCTGCGTAGTTGGCACCCGTCCCACTCACGCTTGCGCTCCCCCGTACCGAGCGCCAATTCCTGTTCGTCGAACATGTTGAAGCAATAGCATGTGGGGCAACTGAGATTGCAGCTTCCGCATGAGTAGCAGCGCCGAGCCGTCGCCTGCCACAAGAGCGAATCGTAACTACGCTCCAGCAGGTCCGGCAGCGTGTCAACGCCGTAGGGGATCTGCTGGGGGAACGCGGCCTGCTTCTCGATCTGGTATCGCTCGAACGCCCGTTCGTCCTCAACCGATGGCGGATCACCAGCCTGGGCGTACAGGATGAACTCGCGCCCCGCATCCGTGCCGAAAACCACCCCGTAACGAACGTCTCCACCGGTATCGTCACGCGACAGCGGATAGCACATCACATCGAAGCCCGTGGTCGCCTCGTTCCCGTGCATGTCACCGCAGAAGACCCCCTCCGTGCAGGGACCGGGGCAGTCGATCCCCACGATGAACGTCTGGCGGCGGCGTGTAAGGTAGTGTTCATCCGGATGAGTGTTCGCAAAAGCATGATCCAGCAGGCGGATTGCGTTCACATCACACGGATGGACACCGATGATGCCCAGGGGCTCATCGTTGTGTTCAGGAGTAGTTTCGAAGGTTCCCGCGTGTTGCTTGAACCGGAATAAAGTTTGTGTCGGCGGAAGCAGAAATGCCTTCGGACCGTAAACGCAATACGAGAAATCGAGATCCAGCCGGTCAGCGCGATCGACCGGCTCGTAGAAGTAGTGATCGTTCTGCTTGACCGGACCGACGATCCGGCGCGCGTGCGCCAGCTCGTCCACCAGCTCGAGGAGCCGTTTTCGAGAGAGCACCCGGTCAAGCATCACTCCGTCTCCTCTTGTCTACGCCTTCGAACCCTGCGATGAGCCGTTGGTCAGGGTCGTCGTCCGCTCTTCCCGACCACTTGTTTTCGGTCGCTGCGCCCCGCACCTCGGGAACCAGACAACGAACTCGGACCCCTCGCCCGGCGACGACCGCACGTTAACACGTCCCTTCGCCCGCTCCACGACCTCTCGGACGATCGCCAGACCCAAACCCGACCCGGGGATGTTGGCCGCCAGGGCCAGGTTTCCACGCCGAAACGGGTCGAAGATGTCTTCCAAGGCATCTTCTGCAATTCCCATACCAGTGTCCTTGACGGCTACCGAAATCATGCCGTCTTCACACCTGATGGATACCCGAACAGATCCACCTTCGGGAGTGTATTTGATCGCGTTGTCCACCAGGTTGGCCAGGCAATCTTGGAGGTCTCTAGCATCAACGGCGGCCTCGGCCTCGCCGTTGGCTGGGGAAACGTCAATAGACAGGCATTTCCCCTTAAACTGCTCGGTGAAGCGCCTTATAACGCGCGCAACGACATGGTTCACGTTCGTGCTCGCGGATGTGTGGCGTGTCGGATCGACATCCTCGAGGCGCGCCAAAGTCAGGAGCTCGACAACCTGAACAATGGCCTCCTGGCAGCGCGACGTGATTCGCTCGACGGTCTCTTGAACCCGGTCGCCCTGCACAATTCCGTCCCTGATCAGCCCCGCAAGCATCTGGATCCCGGTAAGCGGGCTCTTGAGCTGATGCGCGGCCGTCTGCATGAACCGAGACCGCCGCGTGTGCAGTGTTTCGATGGCCTTTTGGCTGGCCTGGAGCGCTTCGTTAGCCTGTTCCAGCTCGAGCTCCTGTTCGTCCAATCGCATCGAGATTTGGAGCGTGAAGAAAAGGGTTCCGAAGACCCCTATCCCCAGCGTCCCGATACCGGCAACGACGAAGGCCCAGTCCGCATAAGGATCAACGCCCGTCGCGGATACCATGAAAGGATAATGCGGCGATATCCAACCGAGACATTCCCCGACGCCCAACCCGACGTACAGCAGCAGAGCCCAGCAACCTTGGAGGAAAGCGTTCAAAGGTCTGAGCAGGAGCGCAGCAATCAGCATGTGGAAGAGGTAGAAGACGGCCATCGGGCTTTCGATGCCGCCCGAGTATCTCAGGATGACGGTCAAGAGGAGCAGGTCCACCGTCATCTGGGCGTTGGCAAACGACACGACCCGGCGAATCACGTCCGGAGAAATCGTGCAACCGGCTTTAATGGCGCAATGCAGCCGACTACCGATTACGGTCCACACCACATTGATCATCGCGAGGACGACGATGCATATCGCAATTGCGAACGGACGATCGGGAGCGGTGGCCTTCAGACGCTCCAGCATGAAAAGCGCCAGTGCCGCTACGGCAAACACCCAGCGGAGACGGATGAACCAGCGGTACCGCACCAGGGCGAGGAGCACACGAACGCGGAATTCGCCATGAGGCAGGAGCTGTCTTTGGGTCTCCTGGGCAACGGGCATGGTGGCTCCAGGCTACTCTTTGTTGTCCGCGCTCTTGCCGCGCTTGTCGAGGGCCTCACGAATGGAGTCGAGGACAACGGCCGCCTCGAGAGGCTTGTCGAGGAACTTGTCCGCAGCGATGTAGTCGCTGCTCAGCTCCCTGGCGTAGTCCATGCCCATCGTCTCTCCGATCGAAGAGATCATGATGATCGGAATCTGCGAGAGCGCTTCGTCCTGGCGCAGCTCGTACGCCAGATGAAACCCCTCGGAGGGGGATGCCAGCATGACATCCAGTAGAATCAGATCGGGTGGATCGGCACGGACGATGTCCTTGCCTTCCGGACCCGTTGAGCAGCAGGTTACCCGGTACCCTGCGGGTTCGAGAATCAACGCCATAGCGTCCCGCACGTCCGGGTCGTCGTCAATCACGACAATTCGCTCACCGGCCATCGATAATACCTCCCCGTCACAAACAGGAAATCACAACACGCCCTGGTAAAGCCGAGGGTACCCTTCAGGAACCGCGCCTGGCCCCGAGCCACGTCTACCCCGCTTTACCGCAGCCGCACCGTGCATGTCAACCAACCTATGCTTCCAGACCCCGCATTGTGTGGGACCTATTCGGAGCGACGCCCGTTGGAGCGCGGCGTCTGCATCCCGGTCATGCCGGGAACACCATCGAGTCAGGAACAACCTCTGCGGATTTTCGGCATCAGCATATCCGCGGCAATTCCTCACCGTAAGGTCGCTGAACGATACGCCGGCCTCCGTTTTCGGTTACCAACTCGACCAGCGGGGGATCACCCGCCGTTACCTTGCCGATCATCGAGGCTTCGATACCATACTTGTGTTCCCGCAGCATCGCCAAGGCACGATCCGCATCTGCCGGATCTACAACTATCACGACCTTGCCCTCATTCGCCACCGACAACAGATCGAAACCCAGCATTTCCGCCGCGGCGCGAGTGGCGGGGCGGCAGGGGAGTTTGTCCTCGTGGATTTCGATACTGAGCCCCGTCCGCTCGCTGATGTCCGCCAGCACGCCGGCAACACCGCCGCGCGTCGCGTCACGCATGAAGCGGACGCCGATTCCGGCGCGGAGGAGCGACTGGATCATACCGGCAAGGGGCGCGGCATCGGAAACGATCGGAGTCTCGAACTCCAGACCGTTGCGAACCGACATCACCGCCATCCCGTGGTCGCCGATCGTCCCGTTGACCAGAATCGCGTCGCCCGGCGCGATGCCGTCAAAGCCGGTGTGGACGTTTTCGTCGAGGGAGGCCACGCCGGCCGTGTTGATCAGGAGACCCTCGCCGAGGCCGTGCTCGATAACCTTGGTATCTCCGGTCACGACATCCACCGGGACCTCTCGAGCGGCCGCTGCAATGGAATCGAGAATGCGCCGCAGCCTAGCCAGCGGGAAACCCTCCTCGATAATCAACCCGAGACTCAAACCGATGGGTCGCCCGCCCATGACCGCCAAGTCGTTCACCGTGCCGCACACTGCCAACCGTCCGATATCCCCGCCGGGGAACTCGAGCGGCACCACCACGAACGAGTCCGTGGTCATGACGATCCGCGACGACTCATTCTTCAGAACGGCTCCATCCGCCAGCTCACGGAGCGTGGCATTATCGAGCGCGGCAACGATGTAATCGTCGATCAACCGTCCCATCATCGCACCGCCACCGCCATGAGCAAGGACGATGCGGGCATCGCCAGGTTCGGTCTCGGCAAATGTGCTCACGGTTTCAACCTCCGGTGGCGCCCTTAGCAGTACAGCGCAAGGTCGCCATAAACGCGTAGCGCAGGCATCTTGCCTGCATCGTAATCGCAGCTCGTGCAGGCTGGAAGCCTGCTCTACAAACGACCTTGCGCTATACTGTTAGGAGCGTTTACTGTGCGCGGGCGGCTTGTACTTGAACCAGGCACTGCACGTTCCTTCGCTGCTGACCATGCACGGCCCCAGCGGATTGAGCGGCGTACAGGAGGCACCGAACAAAGTACATTCCGCCGGTGTCACCTTTCCCCGGATAACATCCCCACAACGGCATCCTGGATGATCCTCATCCTCCCGTAGCTGGATTCCGAACCTGGTCAGTGCATCGAAACGCCGGAACTCGGATCGAAGCTCCAGACCGCTCTGCGGGATTACCCCCATCGCTCGCCACGGGGTATCCGCAACGCTGAAAGCCTCGTCCATCAATTGCCGTGCCACAGGGTTACCTGAGGGTGTGACTACCGCCTCGTAGCGGTTCTCCAGACGCGCCGCTTTCCCATCGATTTGGCGCAACAGGGCCACCAGAGAATCGAGAATCCCTTTCGGTTCGAACCCGGCCACGACACATGGCATCCGGTGTCGCTCCACAACCGGGCGGTAGGCATCCGAGCCGATCACGACGCTTACATGACCCGGGCAGAGGAATCCATCCAGACGCACGTCCTCGTCGTCGAGCAAGGCCAGCATGGCCGGGACGATCAGCTTGTGCGTCGTCAGCACGAAGAAGTTGTCGAGCCCGGTTCGCCCTGCCTCCAGCACGACGGCCGCGGTGGCCGGCGCGGTCGTCTCGAAACCGACTGCCACGAAGACGATCCTCTTGTCAGGATGCTTCTGTGCCAGTTTCAGTGCCGACCGTGCCGAAGCGATGATGCGCACATCGCCCCCTTTGCCTCGGCATGCCTCGAGGCTGCCTAGTCGACCGGGAACGCGCATCATATCGCCGTACGTGGCAATGATCACATCCTCGAAGCCGCCCAGTTGCACAGCGGCATCGATGTGACGCTGGGCCGTGACACACACCGGGCATCCGGGGCCGCTGACAAGGCGGACGCCTTCGGGCATGAGCGATCGGAGACCGTGACGGAAGATCGAGACGGTGTGTGTTCCGCAGACCTCCATCACGGATACCGGCCGGTCGATCGATCTCGCCAGAGAGTGCAACTCCTCGACAAGTCGCTTCGTCGCGCTATCCACGAGGAGCCTCCCCCGTAGTAGTGTTTCTGCCGTTGTCAGTATCTTCGGCGTCGTCAGGACCTTCGTTGCCTTCCTCGCCAAACATCTGGTCGAGGTAGCTCCACGTCTCTCTCGCGGCTTGCTCATCGAGTTGCGAAATCGAGAAACCGGCATGGACAAGCACCCAATCTTCGGGCCGGACGTCCGGCGTCATGATCGTGCAGACCTCGATGCGGTTGCCCTGTAGGTCCACGACGGCCGTGTTACCGTCCAACTCTACGATCTGTCCAGGAACGGCCAGGCACATGACTCAATCCTCTTTGCCCGAATCGCCCTCCAGCGATTGACCGGTCACTGCAGCCGCAATGACTGCTTGTCCCAACGACAGCCCCGCATCACCACAGGAGACCCGGTCGTGCAATGCCACGGTGTGGCCTTCCGCTTCGAGCACGTCCCGCAACCCGGCTCGCAGCAGGACATTGTGAAAGCAACCACCCGAAAGAGCCACACGATGGAAACCGCTTTCGCGAGCGGCTTGCTCCGCGGCAGACGCCAGCATGGCAACCACCGTCGAATGAAACCGGACAGCGATCAGACTCACGTCGAGTCTCGCATACATATCCGCCACGATTGCCCGGATCATCGGACGCCAGTCGATTCGTGCAGGTCCATCCGTCTCGCGCAAAATCTCGTATGGATAGGCCTCGGCGATCACGTCTTCGCTGCCCCATTGTGGCTCGGCTGCGGTCTGTAGGGCGATCGCCGCTTTGCCCTCGAAGTCGTTGTGCAGGCACAGACCCGTGATGCACGCGACGGCGTCGAAAAGTCGCCCGAGGCTCGATGATCTCGGTGTGTTGAGACCCGCATCCAACTGCCGTTCGACTATTCGTCGCTCGGCCGACGGCACATCCGCCAGTGCACCGACTTCGAGCGAGTGCCACCTGTCAGGCAACGCGGCACGCAGGAGTGCAAGGGCCGGTCTCCATGTCCATGTCGCGGCAGCATCGCCACCGGGCAAGGGGAAGTAGTCCAGATGCGCGATCCGCCGGAAGGACTCCGCATGGCAAAGCAGCACCTCGCCACCCCAGATTGCGCCGTCGGTTCCATAGCCTGTGCCGTCGCAAACTATTCCGACGATGGGCAGAGGTACGCCGGAGTCGGTGGCACAGCTCACTGCGTGGGCATGGTGATGTTGGATCGCCACCTTCTGTCGGGTGAGCCGCCGTGCGAAGGTCGCGGACAGATACGTGGGATGGAGATCATGCGCTACCACGCATGCATCGTCTTCCCCGCCCGCGTGAATCGCATCCATCGATGCATGAAAACGACGGTAGCTTGATGAATCGGCCAGGTCTCCGTGCACCGCAGTGATCCGGATTTCGCTACCGTGCCCCAGTGCGATCGTGTTCTTCAAGTCCGCACCGACGGCCAGTACATTCGTGGTCATGGGGCTGCCCAAGCGCACGCGAATGGAGTCCGTCGCACCTGCGGCCGGGGGTGATGAGCTTGCGGCGTCGTTCATTGTGTTGCGCGATGACACCCTACGGGTCCCCTACGCTCCTTCCGCTTCAAACGCCGGTCCGAAGGTCGCCACACTGGTTGTCGCCGGGAGGATTGTTGGCGATCCGTACGGCTCGGCACGACTTCTGGTTCCAGCAGACTCCTGTACAGCCGTGATTCCTGCACACCGTGTGCCAGACCGCGGTCTGCCCGGATTTGCCGGTCGGCTCCGGGCGGAGAACGAATAGCCCTTCCAATGGCCCTCCAGAAAACGGCACAACCTGCACCGATATCGGAACGCCGATCCGACCAGGACCGTCATCGCACGGGCGACACCATGGCAATGACAGCCCGCCAATCTCGTCAATCCTCAATCCCCAGACGTTTCAGGATCACGTGCAATCGTTCCAGACGTCTCTCAAAGGGCGTGGCCAGCGGCACAACCACTTCGGAGACAATCAGCTCATCGACGGCCTCGGCTACAGGAGAGGAAGCGTCCTCCCGGCTTCGCACACGACGAATGTTTCTCAAACCACGTGCATACATCCCGGCCAGCAACGCCACGTAAACCCCAGCCACCACGGCGAAACCGGCAAGAAGATGTACGGCACTGAGTGCGGAAACGACACGATACATGCCGTGGGCAAGCTGAATCGTTCCCGAGTCAGCCAGCATTTCCAACACCCCGGAAAGGATTGGCTGAAGGAACGGAAACCAGAGGAGAATCAGCCACAAAGCCGTCTTGCCCAGGATTCCCGGCTTGCGATCGCCCCTGCGAATCTCATCCAGCAGCCGTCCTTCGAGGTGGGGAACGAGCTTGTCGGCAGCGGTCGCCATGCGCTTTTCGAGGGTGGACGTCACCGGCAGTTCCGCCTCCATATCCAACCGCTGAACAGCGACAGCATGGTCTGAAAGGATGCGAGATCGCAACTGCTCGATTCGCTCGGCAAGAGAAGAACCGCCCACGTCAAACACAGAGACTGCACGCCGGAACAGGCGCTGCGAGGGACCGGAATCATCTTCGTGCCCACCCGTGTTGCCGGGGGTAGCGGCACCGATTCGCCTGCCTGCAATCCGCGACAGCCAGCCGAACGGCCAGTACACCAGCCGCAACAACGGCCACGACTCGACACGACGTTCCAGCAGCTCGTCGGCCAACTCCGTGTCACTCCGCAAACACACGTCCAGTGACGCAACCACGGCACTGCAATACTCCGGACCCATCACCTCGTTGAGCGCCTGTTGCTGGTAAGCCGGATCGCACACCTGCTCCAGTCGCTCCGTGAGACGATCTAGGTCGTAGTGCCGCCGGATCCGTGCGACGTTCTCTTCGAGTTCACGGTCTCGATTGACCTTCTTGATCGACCGACGATCCTCGGCGGATACCGACTGCAATGAGCATGTACGCAGGCGATCGAGGTGATCACAGGAAAGCCCCGCAATTCGGCGCACGGCATTCAAGTCAGCCGCGTAGGTCGTCCACTCGACGTCTTCCCAGAGCTGACCGATCCGGCGAACAAAGGCTTCCGGCTCGGGGAACGCCGCCGCCACCAGGAACCGGTGCGTGTCTGTTTGAGGGCAACCCGCACGTTCGATCACCCGCCCGACCCATTCGTCCTGCCTCTTCCAGAACAGGTCCGCCTTTACGGCAGATGCATCCCCGTCCGATCGAGATCCGGAACCACCGGCGTCGTCGTTCGCCCCATTGGAGAATGGCTCGGCATCGGACAGAAGTTCGTCCACCTTGTTCAGGACGCAGTACACGTTGCTCGGGTCCTTGACGACATCGCCAAGAAGGCTGACCCACGCCCGGTCGCCGATCTTCCGCGGCGTCACGACCCAGAGAACGCGATCCAACAGTGGTGCGACTGATTGCACCTGATGCAAGTGGTCGAGAAACTCGCTGTCGAAATCGGGCAGATCAACGAGCACCATGTGACGGATGGGATCCGCGACGTGCGTTGTGACATCGAGTGGCACACACCGATCGATTGCCTGCAGACGCGCGGCCGCCGCATCACTCATCGCCTCATGAACATAGACCATCGGACGCTCGGTGCCCTTGCCGGAGTCCGCCGAATCAACCGACACCTCCGTCTTCGCCAGTGCGTTGATGAGCGTGGATTTGCCGACATCCTTCCCGCCCAGAATGCCGCATATGACAAGATCGTCGGAGAAAGCCGGATCGGCACCGGACGTCAATCCCACGGGCTCCATGCGCAACAGGCTCGCAAGCTCGCGGTTGATAAAGGCAAACTCACTCGTCATGTCGGCCACGGGTTTCGGCGCGGTCATGGCGACACCTCCGGCAAGTCACGGAAACACGCCAGCGCGTCGGCCAGCGGATCGGCACTATCGAGCACCAGGGCGAACGCCTCGGCCACGGCCTCTTCGGTGAGTTGCCGCACATTGGACTCGAGTAGACTCAGGAAACTCCGCGCCGCCGCGTGCACGGCATGAAGTTCCGGACTTCCGAGCAGCCTCTCCTCCACGATCGCAGTCAAACGCCCGAGCGGCTTGCCCGCCAAAGCTCCGGCACCGGCGGCGGCGACGAGCTTGGCCAGGGCGGCACCTACGGCCGTCTTTGCCGACACGATGGTCAACGCCGCAACAGGACCCGGCGCCGCGATCAGAACGACCGCCAGACCGATGCCTCCCACGCCGACCGCCCCTTTGAGATACGGGCTTATTCCCTCACACTGCCTCTCCACTTTCTCCAACCACGCCGCAAGCGCCGTGTCGAGTTTCCCGGCAGCTCGCTCGACCTCATCACGCCATTCGGGATGCCTCGTGAATTCGCGCACAGCCGGCTCGAGACCGGTCCATCGGTGAATCTCGTCCCAAAATGCGCTGCCCCGGACCGTTCGCTGGACCTCGTGCACTTGATGCCTCGCAACCGCCTCGAAGTACGAAGCCGCGATCGTCGATCGATCGGCCGTGTCGGGTGCGCCGGCGTCAATCGGTCCGCGTACCGGCCCTACCATCGCTCCGACGAGCGGCACCTGCCTAAGGGCGTGATGAAGCCTTCGAGTCTGGTTGACGAGCCACCGTTTCCTCTCTTCGATCCGCAACAACCTGGAAGCGAACTCGATTTGCCGCCGCTCCCGGGCAGTCATCAATGCACTTGTGCACTCGTGCACCGATGGCATCGTACGCTCCACGACGCCTGCGAGTGATCGTTTGAGGTCCTCCAGCCGCGCCGTGCGTTCCTCGTTCTGGTTGAGCACTCGATTGGCCGCCTCGGCGACTTGCCCACGGAGGATTTGCGTTCGATCGGGCGCGGGATCCTGCACGAAACGTGTGACAGCCTCGAGCGTACCCGGTGGAAGACTGCAGAAGCCCCGTCCCAGCCGGGACTCGAGCACGTTCATTCCATCTGCGCCGAGACGATCAGCCTGCCGATCCAAGGACGAAAGCAATTCTCCGTCGGGTAATCCGGCATGAGCCCGGTTGAACACCACCCAGCGCCGTTGCCCGTAGCGGGCCGACTCGGCGTGCAACTGGGACACCGACTGCCGATCGAACCAGCGTTCATGGTCAACAACGACGATCACGCGATCAAACCACGGAAGAAGCGACAGGGTTATGTCACCATCACGACGTGCATCCTCCGAGGTGAAATCCGGCAGGTCGAACAACAGCACATTTCGGAATGCCTCTATCGTGTGAAACAGTGTGACCACGGCGCCTATCTCGCCTGTGGCGTTTGAATCGAGTTCAACGAGAACACGATGGTAACCCGGCAGAAGCTCACGCCGGTCGAACAGGCGTTCCAGCAATTGCCTGTGAGTCTCGTGAGCGGCCAGGATCGGCCCGAGCGTCGTGTGACCCTGAGCCGCGATCCTGCTGGCCAGGTGTCCGCCGAGCAGGTTGTTGAAAACGGTGCTCTTGCCGGATGACGCCCCGCCAACCATTGCGACCAGCACCGGCAGCGTTTCGGCGTCAAGCCCGAGTCGAAGCCGGCACACCGCCTGTTGCGACGACGCCGGCCAG
>JAUXGE010000283.1 GCA_030622435.1 Planctomycetota bacterium | reverse complement strand
GGCAGTGCATGAAGCGTCGTCGGGAAACAGCTTTACGAACTCTCGGTACGTGCGTGGGTAGTCGCGACCGGCCACCAAGGCTACCGGCGATGCGGGCATGAAACTGGTGGAGTTCACCACTACATCTTGTGGCAGGAGGAGCTAACCGTCTACCCCCCAAGACGAATTCCAATAGTAGGCTGCCCTCCCAATCAGAACCGCGACTGTCAAGGAGCGGACATCCCTCCCAATCAGAACGGTGACTGTAAAGGAGCGGACATGCAGCGGGCAAGATGTTACCACCGGCTGCCGGACGTCGGACGGGAAAGCGCACTTTCTTCACAGGAGGTGTCTAACACAAATGTGAAGCGGCCCTTCTGCCTGTGGAGCAGCTACGAGCAGTCGCCGTTGGAGGGCTGGACTGCCCACTACATGACTGTCGCGGCACTGATTGAACACGTCACCAACCGTGGATCAGCCAGTCGTTCCAGCGTATCCGGTCAGCACGGCGCACGAGGCCCGGGTTACGCCGCTCGGGCAGGGTCACGAGTCCGTGCGTAGTACACCTTCGCCAATGTCACGATCAGCAAACCCAGAACGGCCAATCCCCAGGTCGAAGCGGCGGGGATCGGAGGCGGCAGGCAGTCCTCAGGGCAAACGGAAGCATCCTCGCCCGAATCGCAAATGCCGTTGCCGCACACGGCCGGATTGACGGTGATCAAGGCCGGGGTGAGATCGGGGTAAATAATATTGTAGTATGGGTAAGAGGTGATGGCATCCACCAAGAACGTACGCGGCTCGCCCCGAAACGCCATCGTGAACGTCCCGGCCACCGTGGGTGGAGCAACAAGCGTCAGTGTCCCGCAGTACCTCGGAGGCGGTGTATATGTGACCGAGCCGTCGCTCATCAGCAAGGAAGCACCGTAGCGGAACCCTCCACCGTATTCCGGTCTCCATACAGATAAATCGACACCGTAGAGAGTGCCGAGCCCGTGGAAAATGTAATCCGGATGCGCTTCATCGATGAAGACGCCGTCCTCCGGATGATGGTTGGGGCCAGCGCAGAAACCTGCCGCCAAACCTTCCTCCTGACGCCAGCACACCCACCCCTCGGGGCAGTCCAGATCATCGGTACAGACGCTGCCAGTGTCGACATTGTCCCATCCGAAAGGCACGAGCATCCCGGCATCTCCGCTTGCCGCGCCGGAAGCGTCTATAGCGGCCTCAAACGAGCGTATTAGCCACGGTTGCCAATCAGATGCGCGAATCTCCAGGGTCACGATCTGATCGGCGCCGTGCAGGATGATCTGGTTTCCGACGATCGTGTGTGGACCGCTGGCGCTCACCGGAACCAGCGCCATCTCTGCGGCATCTGCCGGCGTCGCCACCACGGCACAAGTGAAAAAAACGACGCACGAGACTATCGCGCGAGCTAACATGGCATCGCTCCTAATGGAATTCATATTGTCGCGACGCGTACAAGACCCCCAACACGGCCATTCTACCGAAACGGGCCGTCCCATGCAAGTCCAAAGTGGTGGAGTTGGCCGAATAAGGCGATTGCGCCCGCTGGTGAGGCGCTACATCCTAAACGCGTGAACGCGGTATCCCCTGCCGAGGTAGATACGCTGAATATGCCGTAGAGCATTCTGTGATCGGGTGGCATAAATGAGTGCCACGGTCTGCCGCTGTCAATCCGCACCCTGGACGAAGCCATATAGAGTGAAGGGTATCTACGCGAAAAGCCCGCTCTATGTCTAACAAGCGTGCACGCGAGTCCGTGAGTAGTACACCTTAGCCAGTGTCGCGATCAGCAAACCCAGGACGGCCAAGCCCCAGGTAGATGCGGCCGGAATCGGAGGCGGCAGGCAGTCCTCAGGGCAAACGGAAGCATCCTCGCCCGAATCGCAAATGCCGTTGCCGCACTCGACGGGGTTGACCGTGATGAGGGCCGGGATCAGCGTGACGTCGGGTATTAATTCGTTCGCGTCGTCGTAAAGCAACGTACGGTCTCCTCCGTTTGCGAGTTCGACGGTAAACGTTCCGGCGGCGTCGGCTGGCACTTCCAGCATGAGCGTTCCGATATACTTGGGCGGTGGCACATACTCCGGTGTGACGTTCATATGAATAACGACCGCAGCATACCGGTAGTCGCGGGTGCCGAGATCGACACTTCCGGCACTGGAGGCCGCGTACCGAAAGACGAAGTCTTCACGGAACGTGTCGACGGCGACACCCGTTTCCGGGTCGTGGGCCGGGAGGGCGCAGAAACCCTCGTAGACATTAAAACTGTAGAACCAGCAAGAATGCCCCGGCGCGCAGCCACCGTCGGGCGTACAGTAGTATGGTGGCGACGTTGCCAGCCCCACCCACCCAACGGCGTTCAGCGCGCCTGACGAGCCGCTGACATAGCTCGAGGAGTCGATGACGGCCTGGTAAGCTCGCAGTCGCACCGGTCCCCAATCGGAGACCCGAATCTCCAGGGTCACGATCTGCCCGGCGCCGTGCAGGATGATCTCGTTGCCGACAATCGTGTGTGGACCGCTGGCGCTGACCGGAACCAGTGCCATCTCTGCGGCGTCCGCCGGAATCGTCACAGCGGCCATAGTGATAAGCACGAACCACAGAACTACCGTGCGAGTTGACATCGCATCGCTCCTTCGGAAGTGTACACCTTCAGAGCACAGAGACACCCTCCTCAGACGGATCACATTCTACCAGAACTGGAGGATCGAGACAAGTCTGCAAATTCGGAAGGAACGGGCAAAGCTCACAATAGTCATCGGCAGAGGGTAAACATTGGCTAAAAACAGGCGTGGGATGCAAACACCGCTGGTGACCAGTGCCCTCGTGTGCCACTGCTCTGTGAGCAGTGTTTCAACGCAGCCGATTCATTTGGCACTGCTCACAGAGCAGTGGCACACGGCCTAGGCATCGCAAAGACGCCTACCCCACTGTCCTCCCGCGCCGCTGGACGGGCTTACTGAATAACCACGGCAGCGGATCGGACAGCGTCGCATTTGGTCGGGCCATACACGACTCGGGAATCAGTCGAAGAAACGATACTTGATGATGGCCCACAAAGCCGGGAAGCCATCGAGCCAACTGATCTTTTTCCCCTCGTCGTGCCCCCGGCCGGCATAGCTGATCCCGACCTCGTATACGCGCCAATACTTTCCCTGCCTGTTGGCTCTCGATACCTTGGCAGTGAACTCCGGTTCGAAGTCGAACCGGTCACTCTTGAATACCAGACCCTCGAGCACCTCCGAACGGAACACCTTGTAGCAGGTCTCCATGTCGGTCAGGTTCAGATCACTGAACATGTTCGAAAGAAGCGTGACGAACTTGTTCCCCATCGTATGCCAGAAGCGGTCCACCCGGTGAGCTGCACCACCGCGATACCTGGACCCATACACGACATCGGCCTTGTCCTCGAGTATGGGCTTGAGCAGGTAGTTGTAATCCTCGGGATTGTATTCCAGATCGGCATCCTGAATGAGGATGATGTCGCCCGTGGCCAGCTTGAAACCCTCGCGCAACGCCGCTCCCTTACCCTTGTTGACGTCCAGCAACTTGATGACGATGTCCTCGTCGGACCATCGCGTCTTGACCCTCGGGTAGACCTCGCGCGTTCCGTCGCTCGACGCATCGTCGATCAGGATGATCTGGCGCTCCATTCCCAAGTCGACCGCCATGACCCGCGTAAGCAGTGTCTCTATCGTGGCAGCTTCATTGTAGACGGGGATGATGATGGTTAGTCGCATGGGCAGTCGGCACTTCTAAGAGGGTGTTCAATAACTCCTCGGTTTTCGGCCGACAGCAAGGATGAAAGATGAAGAGAGGCGACTCCGCGGTTTTCATCCTTCAGCCCTCATCCTTCAGCCTTCTCTATGGCTCGTCAAGAACGGTGAAACCCCTGGCGATCAGATCCTGAATGTCGATCAGACCGACCAGCCGGCCGGTGCCGTCCACCACCGGAAGCTCGTCGATCCGGTGCTTTCGCATCAAGGGCAGTGCCTCGGTAACCCGAGCATCACACTCGATGCGCTTGGGCGAACGCGTCATCACTTCCGCAACCGGCTTGTCCCCCACGGGGCCACCGGACGTAAACAAACGGAAGAAGTCTCCGTGGGTAATGATTCCGACAAGCTTGCCGTCCTCATCGACGACGCAGGCCGCCCCCGCTCGGATCGGGGCTCCGAGAATGGTCTGGTGACAGACCGCCATTGTGGCCGTCGTCGGGACGGTCGGGCAGTTCGGCCCGGTCCGCATGATCTCCTCCACCTTCAGCAGCAACCGGCCCAACGCGCCCCCCGGATGGTAGCTCGCATAATCTTCAGGTTGAACCGCCTTGAGATCCATGACGGACAGCGCCAACGCATCGCCCAGGGCGAGCATGGCCGCCGTGGAGGAACTGGGCGCCAACCCGAGCGGACAAGCCTCCTTAGTGCGACCTATGTCGAGAACGGTATCGGCGTGCTTTGCGGCTGCCGACTCGGGGTGCGCCGTCAGGAGGATGATCAAGCACCCGAGCGCCTCGAGCCTCGGGAGCAATTCAACCAATTCAGAGCTTCCGCTCTTGCTCAGTGCAAGGATGACGTCGTCGGCATGAATCATGCCTAAATCGCCGTGAAGTGCCTCGACCGGGTGCAGGCTGTACGCAAGCGTACCCGTGCTCGCCAGCGTGGCCTGGATCTTGTTACCGATCAGACCGGCCTTGCCCACGCCGGTGACACACACGCGACCCTTGCAGTGGAGAATGGCATTAACCGCACGGACGAAGCCGTCATCCAGGCGCGAAGCGGCATCTCGGATTGCCTCCGCTTCGACCTGGAGCACCGAGCGACCCGCGCTGAGAATCGAAGCCGCGTCATCGCGGCAGGCCGAACCTGGCTCAGGTGAGGACGTTTTGTCTATCTTGGTGGCATCCATCAGGCCGTGCATTATGGTCGAGCGGGCGTAAAGACTCAACCATCACTCCCATTCTTTGCCGGTTCACTCTCCCGAAGCCGTTGCTCCGGAGAGTCGATCTCGACCAGCGCCCTATCGATCCCGGCACGAACCAGCATTTCAACCATCGCCCGCGACTTTTCGGTCGATACCCCGGCACCACAGCGCAGCACAATCGCCGCCGGGGACGCATCCGGTTTGTCCGCCCCGGACGCTCGCGCCAAATCCCGAGCCGACACAATCTTGCCTTCGCGGCGGAGCGTTCCGTCGGCCGCAAGATCGATTGTCATTGTCCGGCCCATCGCACCACGGATCAGCAGCACGCACTGCGTCCCGACCGGCGGGATCGCCTCGGTATTGGCGGCCAGCCACAGCAGTTCGTTGTCCGCGCTATGTAGAGCACCGACGGTGATCAGCGCGGAATCGAAGTCCACGACGCAGACTACCGTCCCGTCCACGTCGGCACCGAATCTGCCGTCCTCGAGGGTACGCGACCCGGCGAAGACCCAGGGCACCTTGTCCGGGGATCGGCGACCCCCGACGTCTACCAGCCACCGCTCGACGGAATCGCATCGCCGCTCGTCGCCGGCACCCCAGCAGACGCGCAGGTCGAGCCTGTTTCCAGTCGGCGCGATCCATTGATTCTGCTTATCGTCGTAGCGGGCGGGCGAACCGGGCGACAGGCCTATCAAACCCACCGCCTGAAACACGTGCATCGGACGTGCATGCACGGACAGAATGCTCTCATGCTCCCGAGTATGGGGGCTGCACGCCAACAACTCGAGCGGACCTCGCCTGAGTACCACCCTCGTCTCGACCTCGACAACCCGCCTCCGCCAATCGATCCGGACCCCCGGAGCGAACACCTTCGCCCGATCAGCGGGCACCACGGAGCCGGGTTTGTCCGCGCGCGCCGGCACCGAGGGCCTCGGAGACGCATCCGCCGATACCGGGCCGGACGCGTTGCCCGCTCCCCAGATCACTACGAAGCTCCACACCAGGACGACCTTGCCCGCACGCGGCAAGACACAGCCGTGCGCCCGCAGTGTATGCTCTTGCCGTGGGTCCATGCGGCACCTCGAACCAACCGATGAAGAGGGCACCATCACCGATCGGCCTTACCTGTCGGTACGTGGAGTGAGCCGTCGCGAAGGCTCCTTGTGCGATCGAGAGCGTATCCAAGTAGCCGGGGTATCGCAATTGTCAACCGATCTCGGCGTGCACCTGCCCGAAACAAGCTCATGAGAAATCAATCGGACAAGCTGAAGGAAGGTGGAAACGAAACCATCTCTTATGCGGGGATCGCAACGCACCGGCCACCCGCGCTGCACATCTGCGTTGGCCCAAGCGTTCTGCGCAGCATGGCAGCAATACACCCCGGTCTCTGTGGTTTGCCGGTCGGTCTACCCGTCGCG
>JAUXGE010000239.1 GCA_030622435.1 Planctomycetota bacterium | reverse complement strand
CTTGGGGAGAGGACCGACGACATCAGGGTCAGCGACGTCACCGGTTGCTCCTGCGGTGGGAACGTATGAGCCTGCACCGTGCCGCGCAGGCGGCCGTCCGAGCGATCCTCGCGTACTCGGCCGATGGTCACATGCGGTGAGAAACGTCTGCGCTCCCGAGGGAAACCGAGAGACTCCAGTTCACTTTCGACGGCTTCGACACATTGCAGTAAACCGCCGGTCTCTTCGCTGCCACCGGCCCACACGATTCGAACCGAGCCGCGCGGAGGAAAGCAGCCGCAGTCGGCAATGGACAGTGTGCACGGGGATGCCTGACGCGCCGCGCTGGACAAGGCTCCGGAGACTTTGTTGACATCCCGGTCGGGTACTTCACCCAGGAACTTCACGGTCAAATGGAGTTGGTGAGCGGGAACCCAGCGTACACCGTCGCACCGTGGTTTAAGCTTGTCCTGAATGGTGCTCAACACCGAACGGATCGACTCACTGAACTCGATGGCCACGAATAGTCGCATCGTTCCTCGTCACCTGTTCAAAACGAGTGGCTGTCTGCCCGTGATCGCAGCACCGACGGGCATGTGCCGGTGAGACCTCCGGAACTGCTATGGTTTGCACCACCTGTCAGTCAAACCGCAGCATGCTGACAAACTGATCCACGCGTTTATTGACCTCCGCCCTTGTCAAGTTTCGCACTCGTTCGAGTGAGAAATCCTCGATCGCAAAGGAAGCTGCGATGGTCCCGTGCACCAGAGCCCTACGCAGTGTTTGCGTATCGTGCTTAGCCTGTTCCGCGAGATAGCCCAGGAGTCCTCCGGCGAAGCTGTCCCCGGCGCCCGTTGGATCGCGCACGATCTTGGCAGGGAATGCCGGGATGGGGAAGAAACCGTCCCGGGTAACCAGCAGCGCGCCATGCTCCCCCTTCTTGACGATGGCGAACTTGGGCCCAAGTCTCAGGAGGGACTCGCCGGCCGCAAGCAGATTCGTCTCACCCGTCAGCTGCCTGGCTTCACCGTCGTTGATGACCACACCGGTCACCAGCCGAAGCGTCTCCAGCAGCGAATCCCGCTCGTTCGCAATCCAAAGATCCTTCGTGTCGCACAAGACAACACGGGGTGATTTCAGATGGGGGAGGAGGTCCCGCTGAAGCGTTGGGTGCGTCGCCCCGAGAAAAACTACGTCGCTGTCGGCGAACGCCGCCGGTACGGTAGGGGCGCGTTCGGAGAGCACGTTGAGCTGGACATCGACCGTCTCGGCCTCGTTCATGTCACCCTCGAAGCGCCCCGTCCAGCGAAACGTCTTGCTTCCACTGCGCACTTCCAGTCCCGCAATGTCTATCCCGCGTGAAACCAGCATCTGCCTAAACGCCGGAGGGAAGTCATCTCCGGCCACGGCGACAAGCCGCACAGGAACGTACGGGCTGGCCGCGAACGCACAATAAACAGCGGTTCCACCGGGCGCTTCGTCGGTATGCCCGTGCGGTGTGGTTACGGTGTCGATGCCGATGCTTCCGGTTGACAACAGGGTCATTCGTACGCCTCCAAGAGCCCGTGTGCCGGCAATCTATGCAGGAATCGGTCTGGATGCAAGTTAAATGTTAGAAAAATGTTAGGTTCTGACGGCGGGCGTGATTTTTGGGAAAGGCAGCGTCTTCGGAACAGGATCAGGGACGGATCACAGCCTGGATGCCCGTGAGCGACTCCTTACGACGGCCGGCAGGCACCCCGCCCGTGCACGGATTGGAATCTGCCTAGATACCAGTTCAATTTGCAAGTGAGGTCCGCCTGTTGACGGCCTGCACTGCTCGACTGTGGTGCTACGTCGTTGGGACTATTCGAAACCGGACAGTCGTCGGCCGAGTGCGCATCAGTCCTCTACGATCGTGAATTCGTTTCGTGCGCGAATCTGCTCCGGGTCGAGCCAGGTTTGAATCGCCATCTGAGTTCGCATAGAGGTCATCTGTTGCGCAAATTGCTCGCGTTTTTCCACGAACTCGTCGTACTGGGCCATCTGCGTCTCGAGCCACTCTACCACAAGGACCGTCGCACGCTGATCGAGTTCGATCAGGGAAATGCGCTCAGGAGCATCTTCCAGCGCAAAGAACCGGTCCACGATTCCAGTCGGAACAGGGCCTATCTCACGACCGAGATATCTTTTCTCAGGCCTCTCGCCTCGCATGACGTCCCATTCATTGGACCGTGTGAAAGGTGTCGGTTCGAAGAAGCCCAAGCCGCTGACTCCCATTTCGGCTGCCGCTCCCTCCAAAGAAACCAGCTCGTCATCCCCCTTGAACGCCTCCTGAAGGCTGATGCCGTCGCCGCAGGTAAGGAGTGATTCTGCATAGTCCTTGGCGAGTTGATAGCCGCTCTTGAGCTTCAGGTCGGTTACCACTCGCTCCCGGACCTCGTCAACCGACTCGGGCACATGGCCGGGCTGCGAATCGATAATACGGAAGACATACATGCTTCCGTCAGGATCGGTCAGCGGAAACCGGCAGGTCTGGAACGTGGCCGTGTAATCCATCCAGTCCGTCTCTCCATCGAACTGAATGGGGGACACTATGAGTTCAGTCAGAAAGGCCAATTCTCGTAGGGCGCGGGCTTGACTGCCTTCCGGGCGGAAGCTGGCCTTGCCGAGGACCGGAAGATCGGGCGCCTCATCCCGGTTGAAGAAATCCGTCGTCGTGACGGTTACGGTTCCAGGGTAGGCGATTGTCTTGGGCAAAAGATCGACGAACTCGTTGAAATGTTCGAGCTTGGCTGCCACGTCAGGCGCCTTCTTGTATCCGGTTTCCTCCTCGCGCGGCACCTCGAGCCAGCGTTCGGTCATGTGTTGGAGCAGCCAATCGGCCACCCTGGCAGTGGCTTGTTTGGCGTCTTGTTCCACAATCTTATCGAGCGCGACCTGCCTGGCCTCTTCCCATGTAAGGTAAGGAGGTTGTTCAGGACCGGCATCATCTTCGCCTTCCTCGGTGGCCGACTTTTCTTCCGGCGGTCGGAGAAACGCCCAATCCGTGTCCCTGTTCTGGTCGTAATACTCTTTCGCCTTTCGCTCAAGGTATTCCGGCTTGGCCTTTCGCATCTCCTCGGCGATCTTGGCCTTGTCGATCTTGATGTACTGTGCTTTGACCGTGGGCTGCACGTAGTAACCGAAGTTCAGACCCGGACCTGCCTCTCGCTCGCGGTATGCCGCGAACTGCTCTTCTTGCTCGGCGTCGCTGAACGTCTCGTCTTCATCGACAAAGGCCTTGGCTGGAAGGACAACCACGCCGGCCCGAACCTTGGCAAGAGCGTCACGCACCGCGGTGCGGAGCTCCGCCTCGCTGGGGCGTGAGACACCGGCCACCGCCGTAGCAGCTTGCTGGACCGAGGTGAGTTCGGCCATGGCTGCCAGAACGTGGTCGGGGCGAACCTTGAGCTGCCTGGCCAACTCACGAATGTTGCTCTCAGCCCCCAGAGCTGAGCGCATAGTCTCCGGGACGGCGTCCATCCCGATCGCCTCAGCCTCGCGTGTCAGGAGCACCCAATCGGGCGTATCGAGAGGCTCAGTCATGCCACCGAACGGACGTTTCCAATTCAGACCTATCCTGGAGAGGATATCCGTCGTGTTTTCGGCGATTCTGAGATCCCTGAAGCTGATCTCGCCCACGCGGCTGGTCGCGATAACTCGGTCCGAACTCGGTTGCAGCAGGCTGTCCAGGGCGCTACCGCCGACAAAGACGATCATCAACAGCACGCCGAATACAGCGAGCAGTTTCTTGTTGTGCTTGCGGAAGAACTTCATCATGATGACGTAAGTCCTTAATTAGTCAAAGGTTACGTACTGAACCGAGCCAAAGCCCAACTATAGGCTCTCGTGCGAGGAAATCAACCCGTATTCCATGGGGCATTGGAATCCTGGTTTGACATCCCGCCAGAGGCCTGCTAAACCGCCCCCCCCGCCGGGAGTGGGTGAGGTTGGGTACTTGCGACCGGCCAATGGAGATTTCCGGTTTCCCGGTCGATACTAGGACCGTCGTCTTCTGCCTGCATGGCTATCGGCGGGTTCCAATACGGGGTTGTGAGTTCGTGACAAAGAGCGCGCGTCAGAAGTCCAAATCACTGGTAATCGTCGAGTCGCCTGCCAAGGCAAAGACGATAAACCGCTACCTGGGGTCCGACTATAAGGTCATGGCCAGCATGGGGCACGTCCGGGACCTGCCGACGAACGACCTGGGCATCGACCTGCAAAACGATTTCGAACCGGCCTACGAAACCCTCGACGGCAAGAAGAAGGTGGTGAGCGATTTGAAGAAGGCGGCGGCGAAGGCAGACACCATCTACCTCGCCACTGACCTCGATCGGGAGGGGGAGGCGATCGCGTGGCACCTTACGCATGCCCTGGAACTGGATCAGAAAAGGGCGCGTCGGGTCGTATTCAACGAGATCACGAAATCTGCGATACAGGCCGCTTTCGCCGATCCTCACGATGTCGACATGGACAAGGTGAATGCGCAGCAGGCGAGACGCCTGTTGGATCGTCTTGTTGGCTATCAACTCAGCCCGTTGCTTCAGGCTAAGCTGGGTAGGGGGCTATCGGCTGGGCGCGTTCAATCAGTGGCCGTGCGCTTCATTGTCGAGCGCGAAGTGGAGATACGGGCATTCGTTCCGGTGGAATCGTGGCGGATCGTGGCTTGCTTCGCTACGGATCCCTCCGACGCAAAGAAGCTGGGCGAGGCGTGGGCGAGTTTCCTGGCAAGTGCGAAGGACTCGCAGACCGGGCGAACGGTCAAGGAACGTAACGCATGGCTTTCCAAGCACGCGTGCATCAGCGCGGAGCTCGTGAAACTCGGCGGTAGCGATTTCCGCCCGACGAGCGTAACTGATGTGACGGCCCTTGCGGAGGCGTTGGGGTTCGTTACGGAGGACGTGGATGAGCGAGACTTCGCCGACTACGCCGACAAGGGACTCAAGCTGGTCACGCTGAGAGGGCATACCGATCCGTCCACCGCACCCACCTTCAGTGTCAAGGACGTTCAGAAACGCCGTTCGACCTCGAAACCCAGTGCTCCGTTCACGACGGCCACAATCCAGCAGGCGGCATCCAGCGCCCTGGGCTTCGCCCCGTCGCGTACCATGCGGATCGCTCAGCAACTGTACGAAGGTGTGGATCTAGGGGACAAGGACGGACCGGTCGGGTTGATCACGTACATGCGAACGGATTCGAGGAATCTGAGCATGGAATCGGTTGAATCGGCCCGAGAGCTGATCGGCAGAGAGTACGGCCCGGACTACGTGCCTGACAAACCGAACGTGTACGCAAGCGGCAAGCGTGCCCAAGAGGCGCACGAAGCGATTCGGCCTACCGATGGCAGCCGGCTGCCCCAGGCCGTTCACGACTCTCTGTCGCGCGACCAGTTCAAGCTGTACGAATTGATCTGGCGGCGTTTCATATCGTGTCAGATGACCCCCGCTCGATGGGACGGTACGACCGTTCTTGTCGCAGCCGAAACCTCGCAAGGCGAGGTTATTTTCAAGACAAGTGGTCGCCGGCTCGTGTTCGACGGGTATTTGCGTGTCGCGGGAGTCTCGGAGAACGGGGACGTCGTGCTGCCCGAGATTCACTCGGGACAGGAGATGGCCCTTCTGCGACTAGATCCACAGCAGCAATATAGCTCGCCTCTACCACGATACTCCGAAGCATCGCTTGTAAAAAAGTTGGAATCCGAGGGGATCGGACGGCCAAGTACTTATGCTGCGATCATCCAGACTGTGCAGGATCGCAGTTACGTGGAGTTGGTCGAGAAGCGTTTACACCCGACGGCTCGTGGCGAGATCGTTACGGAGAAACTTGTCGAGCACTTTCCCCGGATTCTCGACGTGAAGTTCACGTCTCACATGGAGGAGGAGTTCGACAAGATCGAGGACGCCCATCTGGACTGGATCAGCGTGCTCAGCGAGTTCTACGAACCCTTCAAAAAATCGCTCGATAAAGCACGCGTCGAGATGGAGCGGGCGCGAGCCGAGCCCAGTGAGTACACGTGTCCGGAGTGCGAGCGGGAGATGGTGTACCGGATCGGGAAGAACGGCCGGTTCCTTTCGTGCAGCGGCTATCCGGATTGCAGCGTGTCGCGCAACATCGACCGGGACGGTAAGCCGATTGACGACGTGGTAGCGGACGAGCCGTGCAAGCTGTGCGGCAAACCGATGATCCTGCGGAGGAGCAGGCTCGGGCCTTTCCTGGGATGCTCCGGCTACCCGGATTGCGAAAATACCCTCCCGTGCGACGAGCAGGGTGTTCCTCTAAAGAAAGTGAAAGCCGAAGACATTCGGGAGACCTGCGACGAGTGCCATTCGCCGATGGCGGTCAAGTTCGCTCGGGGTCGGTCCTTCCTCGGGTGCAGTGCGTACCCCAAGTGCAAATCTACCAAGTCGCTTCCACCCGGAATATACGTCGAAAAACCCAAGCCCGAGGACGCCGGAGCCCGGTGCGACAAGTGCGGTCGTCCGATGGTCATCCGCAAGAGTCGGCGCGGACCGTTCCTGAGCTGCTCGGGCTTCCCGCGGTGTCGAAACGCCATGCCGATGGAGAAGCTCGATCATCTTCGCGAGCTGGCTGAGGCCGGGCAGATTCCCGACCCGCCGCCGGACAACAAGAACGGCAAGAACGGTGCTCGTGCGTCTCGTGCAGGACAGGGGAAGCGTACGAAGGTCGATATTGCGGCCTTGGGACCGCCTCCTCCGGGTTTTGCGTGGACACGCACCGGTCGACCGGTCGTGGAAACCTGGTCTGATGACCCGTTGACCTGTCCCGACTGTGGGGGGGAGTCCACCCTCAAGACAGGCCGCTTCGGACCATACTACGGCTGCTCCAAGTATCCGAAGTGTTCATTTGTTGCGAACCTGCGCGGCGAGGCGAAAAAACGCGCCGCCATCGAAATGCCTATGCCCGCCAAACCCAAGCCGATTCCCACGGAGATTCTTTGCGACGAGTGCGATGCGACGATGGTCATTCGCACCGGGCGTTCCGGGCAGTTCCTGGGTTGTAGCCGGTATCCTAAATGCAAGTTCAGCAAGCCCCTGCCGGAGGGGGTAACGGCGGACAGTCTCGCCGTAGTCGGCAAGGACTGAGTAGGGTGCGCGCTCGCGCACCGAAGGTGATGGGTGAAGAGACACGGTTCGCAATAGCGAACCCTACGCTGCTATCACTTTCCCGCGAAGTCTGGTTCTTGAACACCGCTCGATGGTTGCGCTGGCAGAGCGTTGGGCATGGCCCGACGGAACCGAAGCGCAGGCTTCCAGCCCGCAATCACCGCACTAGCGCAGGCTTCCAGCCTGCAAACACCGTGTTGCCGATATCCGTGCCCGTCGGGCCGAGAGCGGAGTATGTCCCATTGCCAGTTGAAGGTTTGATGGCGACTCGTAGTCTCACAGGTTATCCAACCTTGCGTTCCTGGGCAACTTCTTCGCTGTCCGCAGAGCCATCCAGATAGCTCTCG
>JAUXGE010000014.1 GCA_030622435.1 Planctomycetota bacterium | reverse complement strand
CCTTCGTCCAGTCGAACTTGCCTATCCCCGGCTGGAACGAGCGAACGTCAGTCGCTGAGCCGGCGATCATT
This sequence comes from Planctomycetota bacterium, assembly GCA_030622435.1. Lineage (GTDB taxonomy): Bacteria > Planctomycetota > Phycisphaerae > UBA1845 > UBA1845. Next base: position 24,271 of record JAUXGE010000014.1, on the reverse strand, counting down.
TCGAAGTCGCCGTAGACGCTGTCCCCGTCGTAGTCCGACCAAGTAGTGCTGGTCGGTGTCACAACGCCCCCTTCGAGGTCATCCGTGTCGAGCACCGCGTTCATGTACCGCTGCCTCGCGCCATCGTACCGGAACTCACGGGCCCAGTCGATGCTGTAATCGGGAGCATCTTTGATCCAGGATATACCCAGCGCAAACACCACGGCCCGGCCGTTCGAAGCGTATTTCAAGCGGGTGCCGGCGTACTCGGGCTTCGTCTTGTGCAACTCCGTCACGATGTACCACGGGTTGCCGGACTGGCCGTAATAATACCACGTTGTCGAGACGGGTGCATCACCACCGGTGCCGCAGCTCCCATCGTAGCCGTAGTCCTCGAAGACCCGGCACGTCTCGAACGTCTCGTAGTACATCAGCCGGTTGTTGAAGCTGCCGTACGTGTCCGGATCCTCGACATCGTAGTGGTACACCATCAGGCCGGGAATCGAGGCGGCTCACCTTGGAGCACGCCGATTACGTCATCTACCACGGCGTTCATGCGGGCGAGCCCTCCGTGCGTACGGGCGGCAATGTGCGGGGTGAACAAAGTGTTGGGAGCGGCCATCAGCGGATGATCCGGCGGCGGCGGCTCCGGGTCGAACACGTCGATCGCCGCCCCACCCAACTTGCCTGAAGTCAGCGCCTTTGACAGAGCTGCACCATCCACAACGGCTCCACGGGCCGTGTTGATAAGGAATGCCCCGGGCTTGAATCGAGCTAGGGACGCCTCGTCGATCAATCGTCGGGTCTGCTCGGTCAGCGTAACGTGGAGGCTCACGACGTCGGACCTTCGGTACAACTCGTCCTTCTCCACGGAGGTCGCTACGAAATCGACCAGCCCGGGTTCGACGATGTCGTTGTACAAGACAGTCATCCCGAATCCGGCTCTGCAGCGACGGGCGACGGCTTTGCCGATACGCCCAAGTCCTATGATTCCAAGGGTCAGCTCTCCCAGTTCCGTGCTGACGGATTCCTCACGCGCTTCGTAGAATCGACCTTCGCGTACGGCCGTATCGCCCGCTGAAACCCGGCGGAGCAGACTGATCATCAGGCCGACGGTGAGGTCCGCCACCGCCTCGGTAGCCGCTCCCGGCGTGTGGACGACGGTGACTCCAAGCTCATGGGCCGCCTCAACGTCGACGTTGTCGACCCCGACCCCGCCCCGCCCCACGACTCGAAGCCGCGGAGCAGCTTCCAGAACTGCCCGTGTCGCTTGCGTGCGGGTGCGGATGAGCAGGGCATCTGCGTCATGAATAGCCCCGAGGAGCGCTTGTTCATCAGGAGCATCAAGGATTGTGACGCGACCAACGGAGCACAGCCTCGATATCGCATCAGTGTGGAACGCGTCGGCCACGACTATGTGAAAGGATGGATCCATGATGCTTGGCGATCATCGGTGGGGCACTACCGGTCGTCAACCGTCCTCGTCTCCGCGTTTGATGCGTACCGTCTCGAGCGAGTGTTCGGCCAACCTTGTATCTGCGGGTCGTGTGGAGCCGAGATTTGTGGCACAACTCTTGTGAGGTGGGGAACACGGCGATTTGCGTTCGATCTACGGCACACGGAAACGGGAGCCGTTCTAGAGCGATGGGGCACCCTGCTTGACGTGAGAATGGATCGTGTCATATCATACTTGTGCGGGACGAGGTGCTCACGGGCGATCATCGCTCGAACCTCGCCGGCCAGAAAGGTAGGGTGATCCAATCGCATGGTTGGAGTGTGCACCGAGTCATTTCAGGAGAACGCCCATGTATGGCAAGACAGAGTTGCGAGGGGAACGATCGAGGAGAGGGTTCCCACCGGGGGACAGAGCACGTCACGTTGTCGTGTGCCGTAATCGGTTAAAGAGTGAACGTCCACTTGCCCTTGCAGATCCGCGCGGGCTGACTCTTGACGCATCGCGTAGAGTGGAGCATCCCACGGCTCGGAACGCGGTATTCGGAAACGCTTTTGCGGTATGGGTGCTGGTAGCTGGTTTCCTTGTCTCCACCGGCGTTGGCATGGGCGATCCCGGTGATCGACCTGCTCCAAGGCCCCACGAGCGCGACCCGAACAGAGAGATAGTGACCCTGGCCGAGTTCCTGGACCGGATGGAGGAGGGCCTCGCGGAGCCGGCCACCGAGGGGTGGGCTTGCGGCGTGCTCCAGCCCGAGCTCCCAACGATCGTTAATGGCGATGCGCCGGATTTCCAGACCGCCCAGTCGCTCATGCTGTATAATTCGGGCGAATCGGTGCTCATGACCGGCACGGCGCAGGCGACGGTTCACCAGGCAGACGGCAGCATCGACTACGTTGTGGCCCTGGAGATCGAAGAATTCAAGCGGTGGACGCTCACGCAGACTGCGTGGCTGGACGGCGACGTGTTGCATTTGTGGGGCACCCTGAACGTGGTCGATGTCGGTGTGACCCCGGTCTGGTACACGGGCGGGTGGACGTACTCGGCCGAGGAAGGGGCACAGGAGGATCCGGACTCGGATGTCGGTTTCCACGACGGTGTAATGAACATGTTCGCGTGCGCGCCGCAACAATTCACGGCCACGGGCGCGGTCGCCTGTGGCTTTAGCGTGTCCGACACGCTTCGGATGGTGGTGAATCTCGTCGAGATGGCCATTAATTATGTGCTGGATTTGTTTATCCCCTACGAGCCGGCGACGTCGTGCTCCGGGCCGCTGATTTACGATGGCGCCGGGCAGAGCTGTCATGGCGTCCCCATGCCGTGCGACGTTAAGCTCCCGAAGATGTGCGAGAAGATCGATGATCTGCCCGGCGTATCCAACGCCTTCAAGCAGTGCATGCAGGGCGGATGCGGCTGCGGTGGGTCGCACCACAAACGCCTCAAGATCAGCTGCGACGATCCCAACGACTGCGGGCCATGCTCATTCACTGTCGCGTATGGTTGCAACATTGCTGGCTCTCGAATGTGGTACTGCGCGCCTGGGAGCTCATCGGAGTGTTACTGTGTCGGCGTCGTCTTCCACGAGATGTCTCACGCGTGCGGTGCACTCGACCAAACCGGCGAATCGTACCGCATCGGTGATTGGTTCGAAAGCGAGTGCAAGCCGGTCACTTCCTTGCTGGACGGGACAGGGTTCCGGGTTGCGCCCGGTGACTCACAAACAGAGGAGGAGCGCTGATGATGGGATCCCTGTCAAGAGTTCGGAAAGAGCGGACGACACGGCGCAGCCTCCTTGCGGTCGTATCTCTGTTTTCCGGAGTCTGCTGTATTCATGCCGCCGGGTGCCTTCCGTTCTGCGATGTGTCGGGCATTTTGCTCGTCCGCGGGTATGTTGTTGATGCGGATACAGCTGAACCGCTCCCAGACGTCGCTGTGGGCGGACGCACTTTCACAGGGGACGTCGAGACGGACTTCAGCCCTGCGCTCACGGTCTTCGGCGATGCGAACAATCGTGCTCCCGATGCGGATGGAATGTTTGAGGTGTTCTTTGCCACGAGCCTGATGCCGTGCCAAGAACCGCCGCCGGAGTTCCCCAGGCCGGATCAGGTGGAGATCATCGTTGTACGGGATGGGTGCGAGCAGACGTTCCCTATCGAGATCAACGAGGAGACAGCCCGCGACGTGGTGGATCCAGAGTTTCCATACGCGGACGTGATCGAATTGACAGAACCGATCCTGGTACCGGCATGCCAGGAGTGAGATGTATTCCACGAAGGAACGAGATAGAGGCAGGGAAACAGGATCGTCGGGGAACGAGAATATGAGAATGACCATACGGAAATCCGCATCAGTCGCATGTTCTCGAGTGACAGCGCGAGTTGCGGTTCTTGCTTTCGGGCTCCTCTCCGTCGTAGGCTGTTCCGCTTTGTGTGAGGAGGCGGGTCCGGTTTTCTGCCCGGGATGGGCTTGGCAGTTTTTCTGGGATATGGCCCTATCTCCCGGTTCTTGCTCCCCGTATTTGTACATGCGTTTAGAACTCCTTGATGCTGAGACGGAGACACCCGTGACAGATGCCGCCGTTGGGGGAAAGACATTCACTGAGGGTGAGCTAACCGCTTCTGTCAATCCCCTCACATCAGGCGGGATTCCGACCTTTCCCCCACCGGCTGACAACGGGTCATGCGAGTTGCTGTTCTCTGAAGGATCCCTGACACCGTGCCCCCCGCCCGAATTCACACGACCGGATCAAGTGGAGGTGGTTGTCCTGGGCCGTGGTTGCGTGCAGACTTTTGTGATTGATATCAACGAGCAAACGGTTGTGGATATGGATTTCCCCGACGACGTGATCGAGCTCAAAGACCCGATCCTAGTTCCGTCGTGCGGCGATTAGATGCCAGGAGTCGGACGGGGCAGTGGACGGTCCGGTGGTGAGGAGTGGGGAGCCCCTCGTAGCAGACCGGTGCGTCGCCCGCGTTTCCTTGTTAGGGGCACGGACGAATGCAAACGCCGGATCGGTGTGCATAAGGTCCTCGCGGCGACTACGTTCATGCATAGCGGAGGTCGATGCATGGTAAAGGCCAAAGATGCTATTGAGCCCGCTTGCCGTTACGCATTCCGGGCTACCGTTATCGTGTTGGCCAGTTGCCTCGTAGTGGAAACTGGGGGCTGTGCGGAGGGTGGTGACTGCGCATCCGCGTTGTTTGTGCGGGGGTGGCTCGTCGATGCCGGGACCGGGCCGATTGACGCAGCCGTTGCGGGCCAGGCATTCACGGACGGCGAGCGGACTGACTACAAGCAGGGCCGCTTGGCAACGTCAGACGAGCCGCCGGCTTGGGCAAAGGATGAAGGTTCTTTTCAGATCGTATTCAATACAGGTTCTCAGTATCCATGCCCACCTTTGGGACCCCGTCCGTTTCCCCGCCCGGATCAGGTCGAGATTATCGTCGTGCGGAATGCACGTGTGCATCGATTCCTGATCGACATCAACGAGGACACGGTGCTCGATGTTGTGGACACGGACTTTCCCGGGTACGACGTTATCGAGTTGATAGATCCGATTCTAATCCCGCCCTGCGAGGAGTGAGGTAACGTGCAGAGACGGCCGGCCGCTGCAGAACGAAACAACTTATTCGCATGTGCTACAACAGGATCGTCGTACCCCCACGAGAGCCGTAGGATGCCCTAATGCACCGGTTGGGTCCAGAGGACCACGAGCACGAAGGCGACCAGGACCGAGATGATCAGCCAGAGCCGGTGGTGGGCTCCCAAGTGGAAGTGCTTCCGATAAAAAATGGTGGTCATCGTCGCACCCCTTTGGCCCGTGCCGTTTGTGCGCGCACAGACCGGCGCAGGCGTCATCGACTGCATCTGATGCCGTCACCATTAAGAATACACCATGATCCCCGCCAATGCCAAAAATCCGGTGGGAAACCTCCTATCCGGCGTTTTTCACCGCGGAGCACGCCAAGATCGCAGAGAAACAAGACGGAAGGCGGCTGCGATGAGTGTGCCCGTGCTCGGGGCGACCTGCGGCTGCCGTTGTGAACCACGGGGAAGCTTCGATTCGTGCTTGCGCACGGGGTGTAGCAGCCGGAGAGTGCGTCAGCGAGGAGCGTGAATTGCTCCTTCAGCTTGCCCGCGGCACCCCGGATGGGACGCACCTTGCGCTAATGCAGTTGGGGGTCGTCAGGTCGCTGGCCAATCCTCTCACGGGGGGTATCATCACCCAGATGCCGACACCAGCGATCAAGGACATGCTCGATCTGGCCGTTCGCCTCGCAACCGAGTCCACTTCAATAGCCCTGTCCAGGTTCGGGCATACAACCACCACGCTCAAAGCGGACGACAGCGTCGTTACGGAAGCGGACCACATGGTCCAGGACCATATTCTGGGGGGAATCGCCGGGGCCTATCCGGATCATGCCGTGTGCGCCGAGGAGACCCTGTCCCAATCACACCGGTTCCCCGGCCGTACTGATGCGCAATACTGCTGGGTGATCGATCCTATCGACGGCACCCGGAATTATGCATCCGGGCTGCCCTCGTTCTCGACATCGATCGGCGTACTGGATCGAGGGCGACCCATCGCGGGTGTGGTCTACGAGCACAACGTCCGGCTCCTGTTCACGGCCGGGCTGGGGATGGGGGCTTCCCGCAACGGGACGCCTGTCCATGTCGAGGAGGTGCCGAAGGGCTGCGACGTGCTCCTCGGCATCCCCTCCAGTAAGGATCGGATGTCAGTGAACATCCTGCGTGACTGGGTAGCCGAACCCGGATTGGTCTGCCGCAATTTCGGATCTACCGCTCTTCATCTGGCGTATGTGGCTTCCGGGGCGTTGGGTGCGGTATTCTGCAAGCGGGCGAAGATCTGGGATATCGCCGCAGGTGTGCTGATCGTGACGGAGGCGGGGGGGCGAATCACGGACGCGCAGGGCGTCGATCGTACGTCCTTCGACCTGAGCCTGGACTCGAATGAGGACCTGCCGTTCCTCGCGGCCGCTCCGCTGGTCCACGATCGACTTCTTGAATCTATCCGGCAGCACACAAGCGATGGTCGTGCATGACGGCCGCGCGACGTTTCGCAGCAGGAGGAATCGTGGTAGGCTCTGGGCGAAGGCGGCGAGTTTGGCGCCCGGCGCACAGGACGTTTGGGCAGTTCGTCGGCAGTGGCTTGCCGCATTTGTCTTGTCTTCTCAGGAGCATATGAATCATGCGTACCGACATTACGATGATGGTTCGGTTTGTCGCGATCGCCTTTTTCTCAGCCGCGTTGACGGGGTGCGTCGTGGTCGATCGCCACACGGCGGCCGGTGCCACCGATGCCGGTTCACCCGGCGCGGCAGCCAAGGCGGATTCGGGTACGGACTCCGATCAGGCGAGTGAAGAAGAGAAGTTTGCCGAGGAAGAGGCCAAGGACGCCCGCCAACATGCCAAGCTCGATCGTGACATTGCCATCGCACACGAACGCCTTGCACAGGCACGGCTGACTCAGGCTCACGCCGAAATCGAGAATGGAGTTGCCGTGGCAAAGGCGGAGCGAGAGCTGGCCCTGGAGACGGAGCGGCTCCACGTCTTCACCGGCCTCACCGCCCCAAACCGGATCCAGCAAGCCCAGCTCGATCTTGTCCGGGCCGAGGACCGCGCAACGGAGGCCCGGGAGGAATTCGAGCAACTCCAGAAAATGTACGCCGAGGATGACTTCGCCGACGGAACGAAGGAGATCGTTTTGGAGCGAGGCAGGCGCCGTCTCGAACGGAGCCAGGAAGACCTGCGGCTTCGGCGCGACAGGTTCACCATTCTCACGGAGAAGACGATTCCACTCGAGGCAGCCGATCACGAATGGAAGGTCGAGCAGAAACAACAGGCGGTGGAGAAGGCGCACCGTGCGGCCGATTCCTCGGCTCTAGATAAGCACATCGCCGGGATGAAGGCCGAAGCGGAGGTGGCAAGTCTCGATGCTGAAATCGCCACCCTCGACGAGAAGATCGCCAAGAGGCGGAAGGAACACGAGAAGAAGTAAACCAACGCGAAGGAGCAGCGGGTATGAATCTCGCCACAGTCTTCGTTTCTCTTGCAGTTTGCGCACAACCACCGTCCGCCGTCGGTGAACCGTCCGGCCCTGCTGCCGATGATGTACGCACCGCCATCACGCGTGGGGTCGATTTTCTCCTGAAGGATCAGAACGCCGACGGTTCCTGGGGAGGCCCTCAGGATTCGATCACGACATGGAGCGGAGAGGTCTGGGCCTCGGCTGAGACCTTCCGCGCCTGGCAGGTGGCAACGACGGGTCTGTGCGTTGCGGCGTTGCTCGAGGCAGGCACGTCGGAAGAATCTGGTTTGGCGGCCGACCGCGCCATCAAATACCTCGTCGACAACGCGAATGTCAAGCGTGCCAACGTGTGGGACACCATGAACAGTTGGGCGTACATTTATGGGTTGCAGGGGCTGGCAGTGGCCTATGGGCATCCGAGGTACGCCGAGTCGCCGTTGCGGTCCGAGATCGCCGAGGCCGTCCCGAAATATCTCGACGACCTTTCCCGGTTCCAGTCGCTCAACGGAGGTTGGGGCTATCTCGAGTTCGACCTGCCTCGGACGCGCCGACCTCAGGGGGCGATGAGCTTCACGACTGCTGCGGCCATCGTCTCCATGGAGTTCGCGAAACGGCAGGGCTTCGATGTGGATCAGAAGGTGGTGGACCGCGCGGTGCGCATCGTGAATCGCTGCCGACTGCCCAATGGTGCTTATACCTATCGCGTCCGCAACGTGCCGAACCTCCACTCGGAGTACATCGATCAGGTGAAAGGGGCGCTGTCGCGGATTCAGGTGTGCCAGTCCGCTCTCATGCTCGCCGGACAGGAAATACCCCTCGAAGATCGACGGTTCGGATTGGCCCATTTCTTCCGGGACCACAAGTTTCTCGAGATAGCGATGCACAGGCCTGTGCCGCACGAGGCGTTCTACTACAACTCGGGGTATTTCTACATGTTCGGTCACTATTACGCCGCGCTGGTGATCGAGCGGATGCCGCCCGAGGAGCGGTCCCTCTATTGGCCCAAGCTCCAGCGAGAGATCCTGAAGGTCCAGCAGAAAGACGGCTCTATCTGGGACTATGACATGCACCGATACGACCGACCTTATGGTGTGGCTTTCGGGTTGATGGCGCTGGTTCGTTCGCTGGAGGAATGACGTAGAAGTCGCCTGATGCTCATTCCGGGGCGTGAGCCGGCTTGTGTGTTGACTCCCTGTACCCCGTGAGTGCGTCGAGAGCTGTGCACGATCCGCAGGTCGAGCGGTACCGTGTCCCTGCGTGGGCACATGGAATCCCGAGGAAGTGATGAGCCCATACGTCTGCGACCCTATCGAGAAACCGATTGATGCCCAGGTGACTCTCCCGGGTTCCAAGAGCATCACGAATCGAGCGCTCGTAGCGTCGGCTCTGGCCGATGGTGACAGTCTTCTGACGGACGCCCTTCTCGCGGATGACACGCGGCTGATGATGGGGGTACTACGCAACCTCGGCATCGCCGTCACCGTGGACGAAGGCGACCGTACAATAGAGGTGACCGGCTGCCGGGGGATCATACCGGCCTGTGAGGGTGCCCTGGAGTGCGGCAACGCGGGAACGGTGATGCGCTTCTCTACCGCCCTGGTAGCACTGGGACAGGGGCGTTATGAGCTGGACGGGGTCGAGCGGATGCGGGAGAGGCCGATCGATCCGTTGGTGGACGTGCTGCAGGCTCTCGGTGTGGGGGTAGACTACATTGGCGATCCCGGTTTCCCGCCTATCGCCGTGTACGCCGGCGGACTTCGCGGCGGGCATGTGTCTTTCCACTCTCCCCGGTCTACACAGTTCACCAGCGCCTTGCTGCTGGCTGCCCCCTACGCGAGAGGGGACGTTTTCATCGAGGTGACGGGGCACGTGCCGAGCGTGCCGTATCTGAAGTTGACGACGGCCGTCATGGATCAGTTCGGGGTCCCGGTCGTCGAGCAGTACGAGGAAGGGAGTCTGAAGTTCATCGTCGAGACCCCCCAGCGGTACCGGGGCACAAGCTATGCGGTCGAGCCGGACGCTTCCGCCGCGACCTACTTCCTGGCGGCTCCGGCCGTAGCCGGAGGGCGTGTTACAGTCAAAGGTCTGGGTACCGAGAGCCTGCAGGGTGACGCTTGCTTCGTCGACGTGCTCGAACGGATGGGCTGCAGCGTGGAGCGGTCCCGGAGCGAGCTGACCGTCCGTGCCCCGGCCGGCGGGGATCGGCTACGCGGCATCGATGTGAATCTGGGCAATATGCCGGATGTGGCACAGACATTGGCCGTCGTGGCCCTATTTGCCGATGGGCCGACGGTCATTCGCAATATCGAGAACCTCCGCGTCAAGGAAACCGACCGGATCTCGGCTCTGGCGCGAGAGTTGACCAAACTGGGTGCGGACGTCGAGGAACTTTCTGATGGCCTCGTGATCACCCCGCCGGAGCGGGTCGTTGAAGCGGCCGTCGATACGTACGGCGATCACCGCATGGCCATGAGTTTTGCCCTTGCCGGGCTGAGATGCCCCGGTTTGAAGATCAACAACCCGGAATGCTGCGCAAAGACATTCCCGGATTTCTTTGAACATTGGGAGCGCATGGAGGCAACGGCCCGGTAGCCCTTTACCCCGCGTGGCAGGGGCGCTGGGCTACCTCGAATGTACGTATCACTACTGGCACGTCGTTGGCGTGTCGTCTCGGCGCGAGCCTCGGACCCTCAAGTCCTGTTTTGGCTTGTTCCGATAAGAGTTAACAGCGTGCTGGTGTGCGCGCTATCGGAGAGCATCCATTGGCTGACGTACTTGATCAAAGCGAGGTTGATGCACTATTGGCGGCCGTGGAGTCGGGCGGCGTCGAGACGGCAGCCGAACCTGTCTCACTCCGTGCGTCGCGACCGTCCAAGGATGTACACACCTACGATTTCAAACGTCCGGAGCGCGTCAGCAAGGAGCAGATGCGTGCGTTGGAGGGAATCCACGATTCTTTCGCTCGCAACTTCGGTGCCTCTCTGTCGGGGTTTCTCAGAACGATCGTCGAGGTGCGTGTGGCGACTGCGGAGCAGCTCACTTACAGCGAGTTCATCCACTCCCTGCCCAACCCCACGAATTTCAACCTGTTGACCGTCGAGCCCCTCGAAGGGCAAATGTGCCTCGAGATCAGCCCGTTGATCATCTACCCGATCATCGATCGGCTCCTCGGCGGGTCGAACTCGGAGTTGTACGTGCCGCAGCGACCGCTCACCATGATCGAGGAGCGGCTCGTTGCCCGCATCACGGACCGAGCCCTGACGAGTCTCACCGATTCGTGGACGGAACTCGTCGAGATAACTTTCAAGATCGGCGAGGTCGAGAGCAACCCACACCTGGTTCAGATCGTCGCGCCAAACGAGGTTGTTGTCGTCCTCGGGTTCGAGATCAAGATCGGCGGACGCGCGGGTACCATGAGCTTGTGCATCCCGTTCAACGTCATCGAGCCGGTGATGGGCAAGCTTCTGTCGCAGGGATGGCTCGCCTATCAGCGGCGGGTGGCAGCGGAGGACATGACGAACGATATCGCTCGCGCGCTTGGCGCCACGCACGTCGATGTCACTGCTTTTCTGGGCGAGACGACGATCACGGTCGGTGAGCTGTTGACGCTTCAACCCGGCGATATAATCCAGACAACCAAGCCGATGGACGGTGACATCATTATTCAGGTCGAAGGCGAGAACAAGTTCGTGGGCAAGATCGGCCGTCACAAAGAGAACAAAGCCATCAAGGTCGTACGGCCTGCGGAAGTGGAAGAGTCGCTCTGACGTAGTGCTTCGTCAGCCCTCGCGGCATGAGAGGAAAGAGTTTTCTCCTTCTTGGAACTTCCCGAGAACCCCTTGTTTTCAACGAGAGAGCACAACACAGTTGAAGAAGTAAGATGTACTTCGCCTTGTTCCATCCCTCTTTCCACGGAATGAATACCTCGTCATGTCACAGCTGACCCAGGCTATTACCAGAGCCGTCTCACCCGCCATAGTGCGGTGTGAGTTGACGTTCGTGGAGCGTGAGCCGATCGATCATGCGATCGCGGTCAGGCAGCACGAGCAGTACGTCTCGATGCTTCGCTCGTGCGGGCTCGAGGTCCTGGTCATCCCGTCCGACAACCGGTTTCCGGATTGCTGCTTCGTCGAGGATGCGGCCGTAGTCTTCGACGAGGTTGCAGTCATCACCCGCATGGGAATCGCATCGCGGCGTGGCGAAGAAGTCGCGATCGAACAGGCCCTTTCTTCCCGGCGTCCCATAGTGAAGATGGAGGCGCCCGCCACACTCGACGGAGGTGATGTGCTGTGCCTCGGCCGGAAGGTTTACGTCGGCCTGTCGAAAAGGACGAACGACGAGGGGTTCGACTTGCTGCGCGAAGTCCTGACCCCGCACGACTACGAGGTCAAACCGGTTCAGGTGACACGGTGCTTGCACCTCAAGAGCGCATGCACGGCCGTGGACCCGGAAACGATCCTGATCAACACGCGGTGGCTGGAGCCCGAAGCCATCACTGGCGTTCGCGCGATTCCCGTCCCCGACGACGAACCGCTGGCGGCGGAAGTCCTACGCGTCAACGGCACCTTGTTCATGCACGACGGATTCCCGCGTACACGTGAGCTGGTCGAGTCGCTGGGCGTAGCTGTTCGCAGCGTCGATCTCTCGGAATTCATGAAGGCGGAAGCGGGTCCGACCTGTCTGAGCCTTCTGTTGTCTTGATAGTGTGCCTAAGTGGCGTCACAATGACTCGAACCGCGGCCGTGAGGGAGCGGTTTTCGTGACCGAAAACCGGACCGCTTCCTTACGGTCGCGGTTCGGAAAGAGGCTTGTTTGACACCTTCTCAGTTCCCGGTCGGGCTTGGCAAACTCGGGGTCCGACACATGTGTACGTTCGTGTAGTGTTATAAGAATCAACAGGGATTCAAATAGGCGCACACGCGATGCTCGCTGTACACTCTAGACAATCGCGGCCGGCTCCGCGGGGTTTGCTCCTCCAGTGGCACGTAACGGAACGCTGCAACCTGCTGTGTCCGCTAGTACCAGGAAACATACGCCGGACAGGAGCTTTGCTTCGATGAGCTACTCAGAGCGCTTCAGCTTGTTCGAGGACGGTCTGTGTGGACTTCTGTTACTTGTGGGCGGGTAGAAGTGGCGACATTCCTCGGATAGGAGGGGGCGACACGTTGCACCCATTGTCGACAAGTGGTAGAGTCGCCTTCGGGTCATGTTGGCCTTGGAGCCCTCGCTATGGATGTGGATAAGACGGATGAGTCGGCCCTTCTCGAAGCTGCGATTGCAGTGGCGGTGGCCGATGGGAAATTGCAGCGATCGGAAATGGGCGTTGTGGAAGGCTTGGCCGCACGATGCGGCGTCGGGCAAGCGTCGTTGAAGGCCATGCTCGCAGCGGCAGCCAAGGGTGCCGACGCCGTCGATAGCATTGCCTTTCGATCGAAGGATGCGGCGCGTACGGCATTCGAGTTGCTCGTCGCTCAGGCACACATCGACGGCGCAATCAGCCCAGAGGAACACGACGTGCTTCGGCGGGTCGCGGCTTCGCTGGGTATCGCCGGTGACGAGTTTGGGATTGGGGGCGATGACTTCCGGTCCTTGTACCAGCGCGGCGTCGAGCGTGCCGATGCCATCCGCAAAGCGCGCTAACGCCCTTTCTAAGAACAACACCGCTCGGTGCCCGCCCTACAGGGCGCGCACCACCAGGGCCTCGCGGCTGCCGCTGGGACTCGGCAACGCACGAGCCGGAAGGAATCCCATCAACACCAGTTGTAGCGGCGACTGCCCCGACGATGCGGCCGATCCTGCACTGTGAATTCTGCCGGTGATCCAGTGAGGGTGAGGTTGGGTTACAAATATGCCGCCGGTTTAGAATAGGCGCGCGTCGTTCCACGTAGTAGGCTTTATAGGAACGGGTCCAAGGACCCCTAATCAGACTGGGTGGCACCGATTTTCAACCGGTGCATGCCACACCTGGAACCAGAGGTGAAGCCATGATCGAGAGCGCATTGACTTCGTTAGCCGTCAGTCTGCCGGAACTGGCAGGCCTCTACTGGATTTGCCTCATCGTCGGTGGTGGCCTGCTGGCGATCTCCACGATTGCCGGGAGTCACGCCGATGCCGACGTGGATTTGGATGCTGATGTGGACCTGGACATGGACGTTGACGCGGACCTCGACGTGGATGTCGATGCCGACGTGGATGTCGACGCAGATGTATCGGCCGATGCCGACGTGGACGCCGCACACGCGCACGTCGGGTCACTGGCGACATGGTTCTCCATACGGTTCGTCGTGTTCTTTATGGCGATGTTCGGCGTGGTGGGCGTGACCTTGACGTATCTGACGGACCGGACGTCCGGCATCGTCCTGGCTTACGCGATGGTGGGTGGTTTGCTGGTCGGGCAAGGTGTACACCAGTTCATGCGGAAGCTGCGTCGCACATCCGGTGACAGCACACCGAGGCCGGTGGACTACATCAACAAGCTCGCCCGCGTGACCATCGGCATCACCAACGAGAAGAAAGGGGAGATCACCCTTCGTGTCGGGCGCGCCGATCGATACATCTCGGCGCTTGCAAAACACGCTCATGACACTTTCGCCCCCAACCAGCAGGTCGGCGTCGTCGCCTACCACGACGGCGTGGCAGAGGTCGTGTCGCGCAAGGAATTTGAATTTCTGACGGACGAAAACTCGAACGAAAATAGAATAGAAGGAGAACAGCCGTGAACACATTCTTACTTGCACAGAACGCGCCGACCGCAGGGATCATCATCGGTTTCTTTCTGCTTCTGCTGATCGTGGCGGGTGTGATCGTCGTGGCCAAGCTGACGTTGGTCGGCAATCCCAGCGAGATGCTCATCATCAGCGGAAAGCGGCAGAAGGACGGCCAGGGCTATCGTACGCTGATCGGCGGCCGGACGTTCGTGATCCCCATCATCGAGAAAGTGTCACGCCTCAGCCTGCGGAACATGCAGGTGCAACTGGAGGTCAGCGCCCAGGCCGGCGGCGGTACAATGATGCCGATTTCGGTCAACGGTGTCGCGAACGTCAAGGTCTCCTCCGACGTGGGTGAGCGGGCCAACGCGATCGAGCGTTTCCTCGACCAACCCTCCGAGGAACTGAAGCGCGTCTCGCGCGAAACGCTCGAAGGCGGTATCCGTGCAGTCATCGGCAAGATGACGCCGGAAGAGATCGTCGAAGACCGCGACAAGTTTGTCGCTACGGTGATGCACGAGGTCACCGACGACTTCCGTAAGCTAGGTCTGCTCATCGACAGTGTCAACATCCAGAACGTCCAGGATGACCAGCAGTACCTCGAGTCGATTGCTCGAAAGGCGACGGCCGAGGTCACCTCCTCCGCGAGAAAGGCCGAGGCGGAACACGCCGCTGAAGCCGCGATCAGGGAAGCCGAGGCCACTGCCGCCGCACGAAAGGCCAAAGCCGAACGCGACGCCGACGCCAGAACCGCTGAAGCTACCTCACGGCAAAGAGCCGAGCAGGCAAGGCTGGGCGCCGAAAAGGCCATCGCCGAAGCAGACAACGAACTGCGTATCCGCAAGGCAGAACTCGCTCGAGAAGCCGAACTGAAGGAGGCCGAGCAACAGGAAGCCGCCGCCAAGGCCGAGGAAGCCCGTCTGCATGCAACCGATGTCCAGGCCGCCATTGCTCAACGGGACGTGGCAAAAGCCAAGGCGGAAGGGGATGCCGCGTCCGTGCTCGAGGAGGGTAAGGCTCGTGCGACCGCCATCGAGTCCATCGGGCAGGCCGTCCAGAAGCATCCCGAAGCCCTGAAGGTCATGCTGGTCGAGCTGATGCCCGGCGTTGTGGAGGAGCTGGCCAAGAGCGTCAACAACATCGGTCTAAGCGACGTGACGGTCATCGACGGGGGAGATGGGAAGGCAATCGCGGGTGCAGCGATGGGCCGGGCGCGGGCCCTGTCCGAATCCCTGGCGGTACTGGAATCGATTCTCGGTGTCGACCTCCGCGAGGTCAGCAAGAACATCGCGGGCAATCTCGGTAGGAAGGACAAGACCGAATAGAGAAGGTGCGGCGTGCCGCACGCCCGTGCCAGGTGCACGCTGTTCGGTTGACGGATGTAGGCCGTGATCTCGCCCGATGCCACCGTCTGTCGTCCGCAAACCGTGACGCCCAATCGAATTTGCGCGTCACGCTGGTTCGACGTATCCGATAGTACGTTGGCTCGCTTTGACCACAGAACGGCGTATCACGCCCGGGAACCGGGCGACGGCTCGGGCCGCGGCGTCCGCCGGTTCAGCCACCTGAAGACGACCGTTCTACGTTGCCGGCACCGATGCCGACCAGATGGTTGATGGTGCGCACGACGAGCAGGCCGTCGGAGATTGCCGGGGTGGCCATGCAAACCTCACCCATGGGATTGGTGGCGAGGAGTTCATACTGCGGACCGGCGCGGATCACGAAGATGTCTCCGTCCTCGCTCGTGAAGTACAGCTTCCCGTCGGCGGCGATGGGTGAGGCCGTGTAACCGCCGCCCTTGCCCTCGGCGATCCGGGTGCGATAGAGGCGCTCGCCGGTACGGGCGTCGTAGCAGGTCAGGACGCCGTGGTTGGCGCACGTGTAAAGGTGATCGCCGTAGACGATGGGCGTTGGCATGTACGTGCCGCCCTTTCTCGTCGCCCACGCGACATGCTCACCGCTGTCCTTGTCCTCGGGGAGCGTGATGTCTCCCGTGGCCGTGGCCTTGATCGCATAGACGGGTCGGACGGGGGGGTAACCGCCGGTGAAGAACATCAGGCCGTGTCCCGCGACGGGCGTGCCGACGGTCACCTCCGAGTTGCCCGCCAGCCGCCACAGTTCCTTGCCGGTCAAAGGGTCATAGCCGTAGACGTGCTTGGAGGAGTTGGTGACGACCTGTGCGCGTCCGGTGTGCTCGCAGATGGTGGGTGTTCCCCAGGAGGGGATCTCTTTGCGTGCGGTCCGCCAGACTTCGCTCCCACTTTGGAGATCGAAGGCCGAAATGAACGAGTCCTCCTGGATGTCGCATTGGACGATGGCGAGGTTCCGGTAGATTACGGGTGAGCTGCTGAACCCCCACTGATAGTCGGGATTGTAGAACCAGCCGGAGTCGAGGATTCCCAGGTCGCGCTTCCAGAGCAGCCGCCCGTCGAGGGAATAGCAGTAGAGGCCTTCCGACGCGAACGAGACGACGAGGTGTTTTCCGTCGGTCGCCGGCGTGCAGTTGGCGTGGCTTGCCTTCGTATGTCGTTTGACCTTGGGAACACCCTCGCAGGCGGTCTGCTCCCAGAGAATCTTGCCGCTGCGCTTGTCGACACCGTAGACCTTCCACGTGTGGACCGTGTCGTCGTCCACGGAGTCCACGTCGCCGTACAACCCGTGTCGAAACTCGGGGTCAGGTTCGCCGCTGATGGCTGTTGCAACGAAGATGCGATCGCCCCAGATGATCGGAGAGGCGTGCCCCAGGCCGGGGATGGGTGTCTTCCACCGGATGTTCTTCATGGTCGGCGCGTCCCAAGTGGTCGGGGCGTTCTGACCGTCGGCGACCCCCGAGGCATACGGGCCTCGAAAGGAGGGCCAGTTCTGCGGAGACAGAACCCGCGCAGACGCGTCATGAACGTCCTCTCGGCGCGGCTCCGCGGTCGGGGTAGCGCCACTATCTGCCATAGTGCCACTGTCCGCCTTAGCTCCACTGTCGGATACCCGTTCCGGCGCAGTCTTGTCGTCGGGCGGCGCCTCAGTTACACGAAGGAAAGGGAACGACTGGCCACCCTGCTCCACCGTGAAGCTAGGGACCTGTGCGCCCTCCACGTTGAAGACGAGCTTGATCCCCGGGACCTCGACGGACTGGAAGGTTGTCTGATCGGTGGGGTTGTAGGTGATCTCGGATTGCCCGACGACTGTGCCCTCGAGCTTGCCCTCACCCGGCAGGATGTTGAACGTCATCCCGAGGTCGGCGTTCTTGTACGTTCCGGCGTACTTTGCCAGAACCTCAGACGCCACTTTGATAGACGGCTCGGTCTGAATCGTCACACCGGCGCCCTTGATGAGTTCCGCGATCTCGGTTTGACCTCGCGACACAGCTGTGGCATAAGCCTCGGTCAGGTCCTCGGGTTTGACCTGTCCCGAGTCGATTACGACTTTGGCGATCTCGACTTTCCCAGTCGCCGCCGCCATACCGAGGACATCCTTGGCGCCCTGAGCTCCCTTCTCCAACAGAAGCTTGACGACGTCGGCGTGATCGCTCATGGCCGCCCAGGTCAAAGCGTTGGCCTCGTAGAACGTGTCGGTCACGTTTACGTCGGCGCCGTGATCGAGCAAGATGCGAATAACCTCTATGTTCCCGCGGTCGGCGGCGAAGAACAACGCCGTGGCGCCGTACTCGGTCCTGGCGTTCGCGTCGGCGCCTTGCTCGAGCAGGGTTCTGACCCGCTCGACATTCCCGCGTCGGGCAGCGGTGATCAGCTCCTCGTTGCGGTCATCCGCGAGCGCGCTCAGCGGAATAAGGAGCGTGACGATGCCGAGGACGATTCGTCGGTTACGCATGATTCTATCTCCGGTGGTCCTTCCGCGTATCCGGCGCTTGGACCGCATATTGGGGTTTCGTTGACGCGGCGTTTCCTCTCGCTCCGCGCGACCGATGGCTCGTTATCCCCTTCATGGGGCGCCCTGACCCGAACGTACTCGTGTTTACAGGGGTCGGCGAGGCTTGTCGAGCCTGGGGTTGTATGAAGTAGTGCGCCGACAGTCCACGCCGGCCTTTCGTGTGATTCGAGGGGGGGATCCTCGCCGCAGTGCGTGCGATCTTTGGTCGTCCTGTGATGAGGAAGTACAATACTCACGATGCCCGGAGACCGTGAAAAAGTCGTCGTCGCCATGAGCGGCGGGGTGGATTCGAGCGTGGCGGCCTGTTTGCTCGTCGAGCAGGGCTACGACGTGATCGGGCTCTTCATGCGCGTCGGTGTCGAGGGAACCGCGACAGCGGGGGAGGAGGCGACAGAAAAAGCGAAGGGTCTCGGGACACCGCTCGCGGAGTGTGCGGAGGGGCAGACTTCCAGTGTCCACGACCTGGTCGAGACGAACGATACATCGGTCGGCGAGGGACCTCGCAGGCTGAAGTCCGAGGTTCATCCTCGGCAGGGCTGCTGCAGCGCGACCGATGCGGCCGACGCTCGCATAGTGGCCGGCAGGCTCGGCATTCCCTTCTACGCACTCAACTTCGAAAGTGACTTCGATCGTATCATTGACGAATTCGCCGACGAGTATGTTCGCGGTCGGACCCCGAACCCCTGCATCGTCTGCAACCACCGGCTCAAATTCGGTAAGCTCTTCGATTACGCCCATGCTGCAGGGGCGAAATATATCGCGACGGGACATTACGCCCGGATAGGCAGGTGCAACGGGCAAAGCGTTCTCATGCGCGGTCGCGACATGCATAAAGACCAGTCATACGTCCTGTTCGGGCTTGACCGCACAATGCTCGACCGTGTGATGTTCCCCGTCGGTGAACTGACGAAGCCCGAGGTCCGCGACATGGCCACGCAGCACTGTCTTCCCAACAGGGACAAACGCGATTCGGTCGAGATCTGTTTCGCACCGGATCGGGATTACGCGAGGGTGGTGCAGCGGCGGCGCCCCGAGGCGTTCGTCGAGGGTGATGTACTCGACCAGGACGGGGGTGTCATAGGGCGTCACCAGGGCATAGCCCGGTACACGATCGGTCAGCGGCGCGGTCTGGGCATTGCTGCCGGAAAGCCCATATATGTCACGCACCTGGACGCCGCCGCCAACACCGTTACCATGGGAGACAATGCCGCGCTGCTGTCACCTGCCCTTGTCGCAGATCGCTTGCATCTTCTCACGGACATGCCGCGCGAACCGCTCCGGGCACAAGTCAAGATTCGTTACCTCCACCGACCGGCACCGGCCACCGTGGAGTGGCTCGGGAGTGGCAGGGTGCGAGTCGTCTTTGACGAGCCTCAACGGGCAATCACACCGGGACAGGCCGTAGTATTCTATGACGGCGATGTTGTCCTCGGCGGCGCGTGGATCGAGTCCGCGGAGCCGGCGCCTACTTCCTGAAGCAACTCAGGATAGACACTGACCCAATAGTGCCTTGGACCGGCCTCGTGGGCTGGTCCTGTGAGTGACGAAATGGGCCTATCCCGGGTTTCTCACCGCGGAAAACTCAGAGAACGCTGAGGTTCATTCATTGAAAGGCTTTTAGAACCATTCGGCCTTACACGTGTGGAAGCTGTCTGTTGTAAGCAGTCGTCCCGGATGGCCTCACGCCACCGGCTGCGCCAGACTCACCGTACGGCTTCATCTACGCCCGGTGTGCTCTGCGCCTTCTGCAGTTGGTGAAAAATGCGGACAATTTGCCCGTCTCATCCATGTCAGTGGTCGACCACAGTCAGGTTGTCACAGAATGAACCGGCTCAGATCGGTGTCCTCGCTGATGTCGGCGAGGCGCTGGTGGACGTAGGCCCGGTCAATTCGGATTGTCTCACCGCTGCGCTCGGGAGCGTCGAAGCTGATCTCCTCGATGACCCGTTCCATGACGGTCATCAGGCGGCGGGCGCCTATGTTGTTCTTCGCATCGTTGACGTGAAACGCCGTGGCGGCCATCTCTTCGATCGCGTCATCGGTGAAATCGAGCAGGATGCCTTCGGTTGCGAGGAGTGCGACCTGCTGCTTGGTCAGGGCGTTCTCCGGTTGGGTGAGGATGCGGACGAAGTCCTCCTGCGTCAGGTCGTCGAGCTCGACGCGCATCGGCAGCCTGCCTTGCAGCTCCGGGATCAGATCGCCGGGTTTGCTGCCGTGAAACGCGCCGGCCGCTATAAACAGGATGTGGTCGGTCTTGACGGGGCCATGTCGCGTCGGGACCGTACATCCCTCGATGACCGGGAGCAGGTCGCGCTGCACGCCCTGGCGTGAGACGTCGGGGCCGTGGGCATGGCCCGTTGTCACGAGCTTGTCGATCTCGTCCAGGAAGATGATGCCGCTGCCCTCCGTCCGAGCCAGTGCCATCTCCGTGACCTTCTCACGGTCGATCAGCTTGTCGCACTGCTCGTCGAAGATGATCTTCCTGGCTTCGCGGATCGGGACCATCCGACGCTTCGGTTGAGACGGCATCAAGCGGTCCATGAAGTTCTGCACGTCGGGATCGACCTGATCCATACCGATGGTGGCCATTATGCCGACGGGTACCGACTTCGTCTCGACGGTGATTTCGACAAGACGATCTTCGAGTTCCTCGGCGCAGAGCTGCTTGCGGAACTTCTCTCGACTGCGGCGGCGGCGCTCGCCCGCCTCGGCCTCAGCTTCGGCGTCGGCACCGGAAGCGGCCAGCTCGGTGGGAGGAATGAGCAGGTCGAGCAAGGCCTCTTCAGTGAGGCGCTCTGCCTCTTCCTGGACGACCTGGGTCTGCTCGTCCCGGACCATGTGCACGGCCCGTTCGACCAGATCACGGATCATGCTCTCGACATCCCGCCCGTGGTAGCCGACCTCAGTGTACTTGGTGGCCTCGACCTTGATGAACGGAGCATTAACGAGGTTGGCCAACCGCCGGGCGATCTCGGTCTTGCCGACGCCCGTGCTGCCGATCAGGATCATGTTCGTCGGGCCTATTTCGTCACGCAGCTCTTCAGGAAGCTGCCGGCGTCGCCAGCGATTGCGTATTGCAACGGCGGCGGTGCGCTTCGCGGCGTTCTGCCCGACGATGTGCTTATCCAGTTGCTCGACCGTCTCTTGAGGTGTCAGTTCGTGCATGGGAATCGTGGACTTTCTAGGCGCTCTGGCGGCGTATGTTACACAATCGCTCGTTCTTGGATTACGGTGTTGCTGTAGCGGCCGACTCCCGTGTTGGTTGCTGGTGGCCGCCGGACACCCGGCGTCGCCTCGCCCACCACAAGGGATGGACGCTACACGGAAGCGGGATCAGCTCTAACCGATCGCCTCGACCGTAATCTCCTTGTTCGAATAAATGCAGATGTCTCCGGCGATCTTCAGGGACTCCTCCACTATCGCTTCCAAGGACAGCTCAGTGTGCGCCATGAGCGCCCGGGCGGCGGCAGCGGCATACATTCCGCCGGAGCCGATGCCGATGACACCGTCCGTCGGCTCGATCACGTCGCCTGAGCCGCCGATCATGAGGGTCGCATCCTTGGAGACGGCCACCATCAGCGACTCGAGCCGCCGCAGCACCCGATCCATGCGCCATTCCTTGGCGAGTTCGATCGCGGCTCGCCTCACGTTGCCCTTGTACTCCTTGAGCTTCGCCTCAAACCGCTCGACCAGGGCGAACGCGTCCGCGGCCGACCCGGCGAACCCGCACAACACATTGCCGTCCGCCAGAGAACGGATTTTGCGGGCATCGTGCTTGACGGTGGTATCACCGAGCGAAACCTGCCCATCGCCCCCGATGGCCGCACGCTCACCGCGACGGACCGTGAGAATGGTCGTGGATCGGATCACCGGGTTGGCATTAGCTCGCGTCATAATCGGCTCATCATTGCAGCACGCGTCTTCAGAATCATAGCTCCGCCTCGGGGCGACACGAGGCCGGAGCACACTCCGCCCCTGTGTAGCGTCACACCTTGTGGGTGACGAGTGGCATTCTGGGGCGCCACATGCCTGACACAAAGGTCCATGCAGGACCGTACCGCAACCGTTGTGACTTGGCAACCTGTGTGTTCCCTCAAGGCTGTCTTGAGAGTGCAGATTCTTCTTGACACTTGTAGTGCGTAGGCCATGGGTGCCCCATACGCCTCACCGAAGGGCGGGTAGCGCAGGCTTCCAGCCTGCATTCTCCATGCTAGCGCACGCTTCCAGCCGACAAACTCCGTGCTGGCGAGGCGCAAAGCCCGAAGCGGTTCAAGATCATAGCCCAGGGTCGCGAAGCGCACCCTGGGTAACGGCTACCACGTGCCTTGGCAGTGCCACATTCTTGACATATAGTTGACTGTCCCGTGTTATCACCTCGTTACTTCCATGGCACCTGGGATAGGTGCCCGGCCGCCTTTGCTGACAGCGCGGACCGAGTTTTCGGGAGGCTCACGGATTGGGCTAGTGATCGCTTCGCATGTCTCCCTACTTCGAGCCCGTGAACTGGTTTGGGAACATTGCGAAGTCCAGTAGATCGACGTCATCGTCGCCGTCGAGATCGGCGGAGCATGTCAAGGCAGGATGTGCGACACGGAACCCGAGGTCGGAGAACTCGCCCCACGGGGTGCCAAGGCCGAGGGCCGACGACTGCAGAAACTCCCTGTCGTAGTCCCACGCGCCACCGCGGAAGGTGCGGGTAGTACCGTTTGCCACGGTCTGATTCCACTCAAACACGTTGCCGCCCTGATCGGAAGTGCCGTAGAAGCTCTCACTCAGTGGTCCGGCCGAACCGACGGTTGTCACGTTCCCGTTCTGACCGTTCCAGTCCGCCCTGTAATCGTAGTTGACGACGTTTAGGCCGGGGTTCGCGATGTCGCCGGTGGCAGTGGCGATTGCCCAGACTGGAAAGTCGTCATTGGTCGCGGTCGGGAAAACCCAGTAGTCGTCGCTGTCGCCGCCGTCGGCAGCGGGTTGGTGGTAGGCGGCTTTGTACCACTCGTTCTCCGTAGGGATAAAGTATCGCGCATCTTCGGCTCGAGTCTCGGACAGGCCGTCACTGCTGACGGTATACACGCCGTCTTCGGTGGTGCTCGCGTCCTGGTCTCCGGCCGGCTGACCGTTGTGCAGCCAGTTCACAAAACGCATGGCGTCGAAGAACGACACATAGTTGACCGGTTTGTTGCCCATGTTTGCCTTGACGCTGTACGTGAAGCTGGCGTACGAACCGCTCCGGGTGATCCCGCCGCGAGCGTTGGAGCCCATGCTCGCGTTGTAGAGGCTGTTGGTGTCCGTGGTCGCCACCGCGTTGAGAAACTCTGCGTACTGGTCGTTGGTCACCTCATGCTTGGCGATCTGATAGACATAGCCGACCGATCCGATGCACGGAACGGCGCCAGAGGTCAGCGGATCAGCGGCGTTGCCGGGGTTGCCGACGGTCACCCACTCGAAGGCTACCTCGCCCCATGCCGGTGCGGTCAGGCCGATTGCAGGGATAAGCACGCTGGCCGTTATGATTCGCATGGTACGTTTCATTTTCCTCCTCCGTTTTGACGTGATCGCCGGTAAATGATTGTAATGTATGTGGGTGTGCTTGTCCAGCGATCTTCGCATGGTTGAGTCAGGAGTCGGCCTGGATGAACCGGCCTATGGACGGGTCGTAGTTCCGGGCCTGCGCTCAGCCGTCCTTGTCGCGGACTTTTTCCAGTAGACCTTTGAAGATTCTGGTGCCAGAGCGCCTGAGTTCGTTGAGTCCGCTCGTGCTCACGCCAGTTCGCTCCGCGAGGGCATTGCCTAGCCCCTCGGCGCAAATCTCCCACAGGCCCGCATCTTCGGCCGTATAGGCCAACTCGAAACTCTTCGCGTCAAGTGCAATCTGAAAGTCAACTCGAAGTCGCCCGCCTTGTTGAGTTAGGTAGGTGACCACGGCGTCTGCAATTCTCCTGTGAACGCCCGTAAGGTTCTCCGGCGCGTTGGCGGTAATGCCCTGGAGTACCAGTTCATACTCCATATCCACCATCGGTATCTCTCCGATTTCCCATCGATGCCTAACATCGGCCTGGAGTTGCCCCTGGTCTATCCAGGCTAGGCCCAAAACAAGCGTACGATGATGGGTGTTTTCGTAACGGCGCGGGTCGGCGGCCGATGGCGCGGATTGAGCGGTTGCCGTTTGTGACGGCTGCGAGTTACTCGGTTTTTTCT